>DAOTAZ010000169.1:0-7337 GCA_035382965.1 Chitinispirillaceae bacterium
ATTAAACGCCTCAAAGGGTGTTTTTTTATGTCAATATATCGTCCAATTTAGGTTGTAATCAATCAGTCTGATTTATAGAGTTTGCCGAAAGTAAAGCGATCCGAAAAAGTAGAAACAGAACGGTTCCACTAATCAAGACTATCTTATGTAAAATGAAAAAGACCCCGGTTTATTCTTCACCCAGGGAACATCATATAAGAAGACTGTCTCTGCAAGGCATTCCCATCCTGCATCCTTTCATGCTTATGCTTTTAGTTCATATATTGCTTTCTGCAAGTGAAGCATTTCCTTTCAACTTTCAGAATCTGCCCTCTGACCAATCCGAAGCCAATGACATGTTATTTGAAGGGACTCTGGATTCTCTGACATGGGAGCTTGTAAAACCTTTTTATGTTCAGCCTTTGAGTGTTCCGCACGGTGAACTTTCAGCTCTGATGGAACTATTTCCTGAACTTCCCGGAAACCTGCCAGTAAGTCCTGATTCACTTTCGAGGTATTATCCGTGGGATCAGTCCAGGATTGAACAATTTCTGGAGGATTACCCTGAACTGGTTCCTTTCCTTCCAATTCTGCGCTTCTATCTGCCATCAGTTTCAAATACCGGGAGAGTGGGTTTTTTCTACCATGGTCCCCTGAAGAATTACTGTGCCAGGATTGTTATGGATCCGGTACGGATACTCAGTTTTCAGGGCAGGGTAGATTTTTCCGAGGATGTCGCGAGATGGTATCAGAGGTCTTTGACTCTGAAACCATCGCACTGGTGCCAGGTGAATATCGGCAATTTTAAAGAAAGTGCTGACCAGGGCCTCTTTACAGGGTATTTTCCTTTTCAGAATGAGAGTCTGAGAAATATTTCACAAAACTGGTTGTATGGCAGATACGCTTCCTGGAATGGAGTGGTGATGGAGTTTTCAGAGAGTGAAAGGGGATCATCAGCGAGGGTTTACTATCATAATCGACTGCTGGAATCCATTACCGGAGCCAGTGTGGAATTTAAAACAGGTGCTCTCAGGAATCAGGTAGGAGGTATCTATCTCAAACTGCCGGAAACCGGTAAACAACATTATTATCTGCACACCGGGCTTAAACTGGATCTTAAAAGGTTAATCATAGATGCAGGAACAGGAGTAGATCTTCAGAACCACTCTGCTATTCCATTATTATTCCGGGTTCAAGCTTTCGGAGAGAGAAACAGGTTTGACTTTCAATCTGTTTTTCTGCCCAAAGGCTTTTTTGCACCCCGAAGCAGGATAATCAGAAAGGTGCCACATGACTCCGGAACAGGGCTTTCCGGAAGCTACCTGTCAATTAATTCGCAGTTATGGCATTCCATTTCGGACCACTTCCGGGCTTCTACTGCTGTCGAGGGTTTATTCATGGAAAAAGTAGCTGATAATGTGAAAGGATCCATTTCTCTCTTTGGAACCTTCAGGAGTATTGCTTTTAATTTCGGCTACAGCCGGGTCGAGTGGACAAGGGAGGAGAGAAGAAATGATATCCTGGAATTTACAGCCGGATTAAGAGGAGCGTTCCGTCCGGAAGCATCTCAGAGAGTTACCTTTGTTAACGGAATACCAGTGTATTCCTGCCGGATCTCATCAACACTGAATTTTTTACCCAAAATCTCTCTGGTTCCACTGTTTTCCTTCAGGAAAGAGGCAGGGGAGAGCTGTGAGTATGTGTGGGGAATAAAGAAAACCATGACACTCTTTGAACGAACCTGCCTTGAATTACTGGCTGAAAATGACAGGGAGGAGAGTGTGAGGATTGAGGCGAAAGCCTGGTTTCTGATCAGGTGACAGAAATAGAGTGCTTCGATATCGTGAAAAACAATCGAAAGGAAGAGTAATTACAATGAAAAGGACTGGTTTTTTAATAATATCTATTCTCTTATATTTCTCCTGCAGTAATCCATTAAAGGATCAGGAGAGGGGATTTGAATTTTCCATTGTCGATGTGGGGCAGGGGTTATGTCAGATAGGTGCTTCCAGAGGAGATGCCATAATCTGGGATCTGGGGCCTCCTGGAGGCTATGAGGGGTTAAGGAGAGCATACAAGAATGCCGGAATGCCTCAAGTAAAGTCGATTGTCATCTCTCACAGAGACCTGGATCACAGCGGTGGCCTCTCGAAACTCGATACTCTGATAAAGTGGTCCGGCCTGTTAATCACAAGTAAATATGAAGATACATCTTACCTGAGATCGTTGTATTCAGGAGAGTGTGGCCCGGTATGCATAAGGACTGTCTCTGAAGGTGACACTATAGGTGGACTCGATGATGTATCGATCAGATGTATCTGGCCTCCGGACAGCATAGATGAATCTTTTCCGGTCAGGGATGAATATGTGAACAGATACAGCCTCGCTTTTCTGATCCAGCATTTTAACACTCAGGTTGTGATAACATCTGATATAGACTCTGTTGCCCAGAGGATGATAGCAGTGTCTTACGGGACCTCGCTGAAATCCGATATAGCAGTTGTAGCCCATCATGGAAGCGCCGGATCTGTAAGTTCGCTCTTTTCCGGATATGTTGGAGCCGAGCTGGCAGTGATCTCCTGCTCCCGGGAAAATCAGTATGGGCACCCTCATGAGGAAGCGCTGAGTATGATCATGCTCAGTGGCTCTGCTCTGGCAATTACATCACTTGAAGGCACAATAAACCTGCACTCTAACGGGTATTACTTTGTTCGGGAGCGATACTGACCATCTGATCTGATACCTATAGGCAAAGCAAAGAAAAACAAGCAGATAAGGGGTCAAAGCCAGTAAAAGTAATAAAGCAATCTGGTGAACTATAATGAGAAAAAATTCACAAAAAACTGGACAGACGTATCAAAATATGTTATATTTATAACAATACTGGGCCCTTTTTACAAACAGGAGAATGGATGGGTCAGGAGACAATTACTACCCGGTTACTGGAGTATAAGATTGTCCTGAAAAAGATGCGTATGATGGGCTTCACGCGCGTCTATTCCTCCAACCTTGCCGACTCTTTAGGTGTATCATCCTCACTTGTCAGAAAGGATTTTTCCTGTCTGACAACCGTAGGTAACAAAAGGGGAGGGTACCAGATTGAACCTCTTCTGGCGGAGATTCACAAGATTCTCCATCGTGGCGGGACTGCCACAAAAGCCGTTGTTGCCGGTGCCGGGAAATTAGGCAGAGCTCTTTGTGACTACAGGGGATTTGAAGAGGAAAATATCAATATTGTTGCTGCATTTGATATCGACCCTCAGAAAATGGGGAACAGCGGAAAGATTCCGGTGCTTCACATAGATGAGATGGCCTCATTTATAAGCCGCAATAAAATCAGGATAGGGGTGCTTGCGGTGCCGGTTTCTGAGGCGCAGAAGGTAGCCGATATCATGATCATTGCCGGAGTGCGGGGCTTTTTAAATTTTGCTCCCACCCGTCTGTTGCTTCCTGGTAACTGCAGGGAGAATCACATAAATCTGGCTTTGGAACTTGAGAAATTGATTTTGTTACTTGCGACATCTGAGACTGAGTCGGGGCAATTCAGTCAGGTGAGTTGTTCCAGACAGATAATCAAGTGAGGAAAAAAAGGCATTTAATATATGTTGCGTACTCAGATCTTCAAGTGTTTCGGTCTCCTAATTCTGATCCTGGGGTTGGTCGCGGCCCTGGTCGGAGTGCGGATTGTTCGTACTCAGATTATTAAGAGGGCAGAGGACCAGGTAAGATCAGATCTTAACAGCGCCTGGGGAGTACTCCAAACCGAAATGGATCGTCTGGAGATGGTGCTTCGGTTTACCTCTAATAAAGAAAGTCTGGCTAAGGTAGTAAATGAGGGAAAATGGGATGACAAGGAGTTCAGAAGCACGCTGGAAAATGTGCGTCTGAGCTTCGGGCTTGATTTTCTGAGTATAATGGCTCCAAACGGGAAAGTGGTGCTCAGAAGTGCTGCCCCATATACTACGGGTGATTATTATGTGGCTGAGCCTGCTATAAAGGGAGCTCTGGAGGGAAAGCATTCTACCACTATTACTTTGATGGATGCGGAGGCGCTTGATCGTGAGAACCAGAATCTCTCTGAGAGGGCGTTTATTGTGCTGGAAAAAACACCTAAGGCGCGCCCAACAGAAAAAACCACAGAATCGCGCGGAATGGTCATGTTCAGTGCAGTTCCGGTTTCTGCCGGTAATGGGATCAATGCGGTTCTCTATGGCGGAATTCTTCTTAACCGCAATGAGAAACTGACAGAGCTGATACAGAAGAATGTCTTCGATTCGCGCAGGGAAAATGCTTCAAACGGAGCGGTCACGATTTTTCTCAAGGATTGCCGGATAGCTACTACTGTTACGATGAATAACGGGGATCTGGCATTGGGTACAAGGGTTTCCAAAGATGTTGCAGACCGTGTGCTCGATAACGGGAAGCCATGGCAGGGAAGGGCTTTCGTGGTTAAGGACTGGCACCTTTCGGCCTATGATCCAATAAAGGATCTGGCGGGAAGAGTTATTGGAATGTTGTACGTTGGGATACCAGAGGCGCCTTTCAGGGCGATGGTAAAGGATGTGCTGATCAAATACACTTTACTCTCCCTTGGGGGAGTCATTGTGGCTCTTCTGATGGCTTTTCTCCTGGCGGCTCGGATTGCCCGTCCTCTGCATTATCTTGCTGATGCTGCTCATCAGATGCGCGGAGGGAAGCATCCTGGGAAGGTAACTGTCGGTAATGCTTCTGCTGAGGCTCTCATGCTTATTGACGCATTTAATGCTATGACTGATGATCTTACCGAAAGAGAGGCCAGACTCAGGAGTGTAAATGAGGAGCTCACAGTAACAAATAAAAGCTACATGGAGACTCTGGGTTTCATTTCTCATGAACTGAAGACACCTCTTGGGAGCATATTGAATTATTCTTATCTGCTGGGAGAAAAAAGACTGGGGGACCTTAATGAACGTCAGTTGGCAGCGATAAAGAATATCGATAATAATACCCGCCGTATCACAGAAATGGTCCGTCTTTACCTGAACCTTTCAAGAGTTGAAAACAAGGAACTGCATCCGCACACAGCGGTGCTTGATATCAAGCAGGATATTCTGGAGCCTCTGCTTGGCTCTTTCGATGCAGCTCTGAATGAGCGCAATATAAAAGTTGAAAATGAGATAGAAGACGGGCTTCTATGCGCGGCTGATCTCAATATGGCAGCGGAGATCTTTGAGAATCTGATTGGAAACGCCATCAAGTATGGTAATGACAATGGCATAATCACATTGAAGGCTTCGCGCAAAGAAAACATGATCGAGTTTGTAGTTCGCAACACCGGTCAGGGGATACCTGCTGAATACCGGGAGATGATTTTTGAAAAGTTCACACGATTAGAAAACCGTCCTCTGGGCAAACAGGCTAAGGGAACCGGACTGGGCCTGTTTATCACCCGTCATTTGATTAACGCTCACGGTGGTACAATAAGGGTGGAATCCAGGGAAGGAGAATGGACTGAATTTGTATTTACATTGCCCAATGGTGAAAAAGAAAGGGTTGAGAGCTATGCGTAGTAAAGATGAGAGTCCCGTGACTCCTGTATTGGAAGAACCCTTGGACGTCAACAGTGCTCCGCAGGAAACGGTTACACCTGTCAATGTAGTCAGCGAAAGAAGACAGAGAGCTATCTGGCGGCTTTTTGAGGAGAAATTCCTCACTGATTTCAGAATTACAGTGGGATCAGCGACCTGTGAGAATGCTGCCGGAAGTCAGGCGGTGTATGAGCGTTTTGTTGAGCGGATTGAAGGCCTCAGGGGTGGACCCAGAGTTACAATCGGGAGGGTTGGATGTGCAGGACGCTGCGACATGGAGCCGGTGGTTACTATCATAAGCAAAGGAAACGTTCCGGTCAAATATGTCCATGTCACACCGGAAAAAGTGGATAAGATCTTTGATCGCCACATCGTTGGGAAAAAAGTGGCGGAAGAGTACACCATGCGGCATGAGGAAGGTGCTACTGCATCCAGGCGTATGGTTGCGATGTGTGCTGGAACAGCCTGCAGTATAGACGTGGGCCCGGCAGTTTCTCATCTTGTCGAGCAGGTCAATAAGCACGGACTTGGTGAAGTTGTGACAGTGACAAGGTCACAGTGTCCGGGCAGATGTGAGAACGGGCCTGTGATGCACGTGTATCCTGACAATATCGAGTACAGGAATCTTACACCTGAGAAGATAGACAGAATAGTCGCTGAGCATTTCTGCAAGAATAAAGTGGTAACTTCTCTGGCAACTAAAAGCGCCAAAGTTTCCAATCGTTTCATACCATTTTTCGGTGATATCCACTTCTTCGGCAAACAGCTTCGGGTTGCTCTTCGCAATTGTGGAGTAATAGATCCTGAGAGTATCGATGAGTACCTGGCTGTGCGGGGTTATGAGGCTGCCGCCAACATTTTAAGTATGGAGCGGAAGGATGTTATTGAAAAATTCAAAAAGAGTCTTTTAAGAGGCCGAGGAGGGGCAGGTTTTTTGACTGCTGCCAAGTGGGAACTTGCCGCTATGCAGAACTCAGATGTGAAGTATCTGATCTGCAATGCCGACGAGGGAGATCCGGGCGCTTTCATGGACAGAAGTCTTATTGAAGGGGATCCCCATACAGTGATCGAGGGGATGATTATCGCCGGGTATGCTATCGGTGCCACACAGGGTTTCGTTTACACACGTATCGAATACCCTCTGGCAATCGAGAGGCTCAATATAGCTATCGAAAAAGCCAGAGAATATGGGTTCCTGGGGAAAAATATTTTGGGGACAGGCTGGGACTTCGACATCGAGGTTCGCCTTGGAGCCGGCGCATTTGTCTGCGGCGAGGAGACTGCGTTGATTCAGTCGATAGAGGGATTCAGGGGAGAGCCCGTTCAGAAACCGCCATTTCCCACAACCAGCGGACTTTGGGGCAAGCCAACTGTTATAAACAATGTTGAGACTTACGCAAATCTTCCTGCTGTTTTTCTTGACGGAGAGAATTGGTTTTCATCTATCGGTACAGGTAAAAGTGCGGGTACCAAGGTGTTTGCACTTGCAGGAAAAGTACGGCATACCGGTCTGGTCGAAGTACCGATGGGAACCACGCTGCGGGAGATTATCTACGATATAGGCGGTGGAATAACCGGAGGCAAAAAATTCAAGGCTGTGCAGACAGGTGGTCCTGCCGGCGGATGTCTTCCGGAATCCTACCTTGACACCTCGGTAGATTACGAGTCGCTCGCTGCCGCGGGAAGTATCATGGGCAGCGGCGGAATGATAGTAATGGATGAGGACACATGCATAGTCGATGTGGCCAGGTTCTTCATGGAGTTTATGGTGGATGAATCTTGTGGCCAGTG
>DAOTAZ010000170.1:0-7332 GCA_035382965.1 Chitinispirillaceae bacterium
AACCGCACAGGGAATATTTGTCAATTTTCTGAATGTCCAGCAATCCTCCCGTCTCAAACCACCCTTTGGTATCGGGCAGATTGGAAAGAGTTTCAGAAACGAGATCACTCCCGGCAATTTCACATATCGTACACGTGAATTCGAACAGATGGAGATGGAGTTTTTTGTTCCGCCCGGTGATGACCAGCAGTGGTACGACTACTGGAAAAATGCCCGGCTTCAGTGGTACAAAGATCACGGCATCAAACCGGAAAA
This sequence comes from Chitinispirillaceae bacterium, assembly GCA_035382965.1. Lineage (GTDB taxonomy): Bacteria > Fibrobacterota > Chitinivibrionia > Chitinivibrionales > Chitinispirillaceae > JAAYIG01. The sequence goes on from DAOTAZ010000170.1 coordinate 256, forward strand.
CCTGCGTCTGCGCGATCACGAGAAAGACGAACTGGCACATTATGCCAAAGCCTGTGCAGATGTTGAGTACAAATTTCCATTCGGATGGAGCGAGCTTGAAGGAATTGCGAACAGAACCGACTACGATCTCAAGAAACATTCCGAAGCAAGCGGTAAAAGTCTCGCCTACTTCGATGAGGAGAGTAAACAGCACTATTTCCCCTATGTGATCGAGCCCGCAGCAGGAGCAGACAGAGCTACTCTGGCGTTTCTGGTGGATGCCTATGATGTGGAAGGTGAAGGGAAGGATGCCCGCACTGTTCTTCATCTCCATCCTTCACTGGCTCCGATCAAAGTGGCTGTACTTCCTCTGGTCAAGAGAGACGGGATGCCGGAAAAAGCAGAAAAGATATTCAAGGATCTCCTTGATAATTCCATAAACTCCTTTTATGACCACACATCATCGATCGGCCGCAGATATGCAAGACAGGACGAGGTCGGGACACCCTTCTGCATCACTGTTGACAGTCAGTCAATGGAAGATGACACTGTTACTGTTCGCGAACGTGACAGCCGCGAACAGTACAGAGTCGCTGCCGAATCGGTTGTTGAGGTGATAAGCGGAAAACTAAAGGCAGCAAGAAAATGACAGATCTGATTAACATCGTTATGGGCGGTCCTTCAGCCGAGCACGAAGTCTCCCTGAACTCAGGACTGGAAGTACTTGCTAATATTGATAAAAGCAAATATCGCCTGAGAGCTGTGGTTATCACCAGAGAAAAGCATTTTTATTTCCACGACATCAATAAAAGCATTCCTGATCTCAAGGATCTGATGCGGCCGGATGCTTCTGATATGTTTCAGGGGCCATTTACCGCTTCTTCGTCAGAAAAGGTCTGGGAGGGATGTGATGCTGCTTTTCTGGCGCTGCATGGAAGTTTCGGAGAAGATGGGGTGATCCAGGGATTTCTGGACACCATCGGAATCCCTTACACCGGATCAGGTGTATTCGCCAGCGCTCTGGCAATGAATAAGATCGCCTCCAAGTTTATCTACCAGCAAAAAGGTCTCACAGTCCCACCCTATTCTCTTTACGGGAAGGATTACCCCGATGTGACAGTGGATACAATCTGTACCAGACACGGTTTCCCATGCTTTATCAAATGTCCTCAGTCCGGTTCAAGCCGCCTGATGGGCAGGGCTGGTAACAAAGAGGAACTTGGAGAGCTTTTAAAAGAACTATCGACATATTCATCTGAATTGCTCATAGAGACAGCTATAATCGGAACCGAGTTTTCCTGTGCTGTACTGGAGAGATCCAATGGCTCTCTGGAAGCACTACCGCCCATAGAGATACGACCCAGATCAAAGTTTTTCGATTATACAGCCAAGTACAGTGATGGCGGTTCTGAGGAGATTGTACCTGCTCCACAACCTGAACAGGTTCTGGAGAGAATCCGCCGCAATGCGCTTATTGCCCACCGTGCTCTGGGATGTCAAGGTATCTCCCGTACGGACATGATTATGAAAGACTCTGACATGTACATACTGGAAACAAACACTCTTCCCGGGCTGACCAGAAATTCTCTCCTGCCAAAAGCTTTTTACGCTGCCGGAGGAACTTATTCAGGACTTCTTGATGAAATGATCGATTCTGCACTTGCGAAGCGGGGCACTGTTGTCGCATGAGCTGGGTTCTGGGAATCGACACTTCATCTATCGATCTGGGAGTGGCCCTTTTTCAGGACAATATCCCCGTGGCATCTTATTCCCGTTTTGTCCGTAATTCCCATGCAGAGCACATCTCTCAAATAGTCAAGATGATTCTCAGTGCCAACTCTGTAGAACCGCAACAGGTGCAGCATGTAGCTGTAAGCACCGGTCCGGGATCTTTTACAGGGCTCAGGATCGGAATTGCTTTTGCAAAGGGGTTCTGCTTTGGCCGCGATGCTCTGATCTGCCCTGTTTCATCTCTTATGATCCTAGCCCACGCAGGTATCATGCATCGGGGGAAAATAGTGGCAGCTATCGATGCGCGTAACGATGAGGTATTCTGCGCCTCTTTCATCTCCTCGGACAGGAACCTCCAACGCACCAGTGAAGATCTCTTGTGCAGTTCTGATCAATTCAGGCATCTTGCAGCTTCGGCTGATATTATAATTACTGATAGCATGGGTTATTCCCGCAGCACGGTTTTTAATTTTCTTGAAGGTAATCAGGGATGGTTTCCGGTTGAGAGATTTCCTTTTCAGCGGGGTTTTTTCTGTGCTTCCACAGGAGCATCTCTGATACAGGATTTTTCGGCCTGGAAACAGGGAACAGAGATCCTTCCCAATTACCTTCGGCAGTCCTCAGCGCAATACAAAGCCGGAAAGATGGTTTAAATGGATCTGTTGAACCAAATAATCTTTTCCGCAGGCGGACTGATCGCAGTTTTAGCCCTTGTCGTACTCTACCGCAAATATCCTCTGCACCTTATTTACCGGAGTAAAATCGGTCTGGAGGATATGCTGGACGGAGTGAGTGACCCATTGGCGGTTATCACCGAAGACTACACTGTAAAACGTGCAAACAAAGCTTATATTTCCATGATATCCAGTAATTTTCAGGATACAATCAACAAAAAATGCTACACGCTTCTGCGTAATCGTACCTCTCCATGTGAAGACTGCCTGATGAAGCAATCTTTCTCATCAGGGCAGCCCGCGTCAATAGAACTGTCAAAGCATCCATCAGGAAACGGAGCGATATCGATCTCTTTTTCTACGTTTGATCTGACAATGAGGAAAAAAAAGACCCGTTGCATTATCGAACATATCCGTGATATAACTCTTCTTGAACAGCTCAAACTTGACCTGGAAAAGAAAAACGATTCTCTTGCCAGGGCAATGAAACATCTCAAGGCAGCACAGGCGAACATTCGTGATGAACTCCGTCTTGCACGCACGATTCAACAGGGAATACTTCCCAAGCATGCACCTGATATTGACGGGCTGAAGATTTCCGTTGTTTATCATCCTGTAACGGAAGTCGGGGGTGACATTTATGACTTCATCAAATTTTCTCCGGAACACATGGGGATTTTTATCGGAGATGCATCGGGACACGGCCTTTCAGCAGCATTTGTGGGTACGATTTCAAAGATGTCTTTATACAACAACAGCAAAAAAGAGATGCCTGTCAATGAATTATTGTCAAAAGTCAATCAGGACATGATCGACAATGTTCACACTGGACATTATCTGACATGTTTCTGGGGTATTTTTGACACTCGGTCAAAGAAATTCACCTATTCAAGAGCAGGACACCCCATTCCTGTCCTGGTCAAACGGAACGGCACAGTCATTCCACTCAAATCCCAGGGAACTTTCCTTGGATTGCTCCCAAACCCCATGTATGAGGAGCAATCGATAGAGTATGAGAAAGGAGACAGGTTTTTCCTTTTTAATGATGGTATATTTGAAGTGCTTGACCCTGAGAGCAAGGGAGAGATGCTCGGGTATGACCGGTTTGTAAAGATATTGGCAGGATGCAACCATCTTCCTTTCAATAAAGTGCTTCAGTCGATACAGCAGCAACTGTCAAATTTTACCTATGAGGATGATTACACTCTGATTCTAATCGAAGCAACTGCACGGAAATCAGAACAAAAGCACCATAATTCCGGAGCGGGGGAATGATGACAGGAATGGTTCGGCAGGTTTTCATGATAAATTCACTCGTATTTCTGTTCTTTTTTCAGGTATTGGCAGAAACTCCGACGATTCCCGATTCTCTGCTTAACACTTCATCCGACTCTTTGGAAATACAAAATCCGGAATCTCAACATGTAGACACAGTATTTAATGACAGTACCATCGAGAAGCAGGATTCTCTTTTATCAAAAGAGGCACCACATTCCCAGGATTCTATCTCAGGAAAATCCTCCCTTCCCTCCCCTGCTCCCGAAGATTCGGTAAAACGCACCGGATTGTTTATCGGTGCCGGTGCAGGATGGACCCTGGGAAGCTTCACAATTCTGGACCTGTGGAAAAAATCTCTGCCCGACTCTCTGGGAGATTTTGGACTGGATGCAAATTCTTTCGCAGTGGAAGGTGACTCCTCTTCACTGAAATTCGTGATTAAAAAGGATGCTGATTATTACAACATGACTTTTCCGGTCAAAGTCACACTTCATAAGATAAGGGAAAAAGATTTTTTCTCTTCTGCACTGTCCTTTTCCATGATTCATAAAGGATTCAAAGCATCTGTTTTTCCCTTGAATGATTCTCTTGAAGGAAAGGTTGATATCAGACAAAACCTTTCCTTATACTCCCTGGGGATAGAGTTTCTTTATGGTTTCCGAATACAGGAGAGATATTTCTCGATCGATGGGGTTGACAGGAGCGATTTTATCATTGGAGCAGGTATTTCTCCTCTTGTATCTTTGAGGTCGATAAATAAAGCGGATCTTAATTCCGATGATCCCAGGATGGTATCTGTAAAAGAAAGCATCGTATCCTCCTTTAACAACCATAAGTCCTTCGGCCTTGCTCTGACACTTCGTACCGGATTGAGCACAATGAAAAGCTTTGGAAGCCGCGGGGCGATTGAAACCGGGATCTTTTATACACTTAACTGGTACAGCCGTTTTTTCTCATCAGGGAAAGCGGTCCTTACAAACGATGCATTTCCCGAATCAAAGGATAACGAGCCATTGTCCTGCTTATCAAACCGCCTCGAGATCTCCTTTTCTCTTCTCAGAAATGTACATTAAAAACAGTTCCTGATGAAAAATGAAGAAGAGAAGCCCGGATATAGAGAAAGTTTACAAGATACTCAGCCAGGAGTTTAAAAAGCACCGCATGCCTGTGGTGGATCTGATTGAACTTCAGACCAGGGATCCTTTCAAAGTCCTTGTCACTACTATTCTCAGCGCGCGCACCAGAGATGAGACAACAGTTGCCGCAGCAGGGAGACTTTTTACAAAGGTGAAAAATCCGGGTGATCTCAGGAAATTGGATAGTTCCGAGATCGAAAAGCTTATTTATCCTGTCGGTTTTTACAGGGAAAAAGCTTTAAATCTCAAAGCGCTTCCCGATGCTTTAGACAAGCTTTTTGGAGGAAAAATTCCATCTGACGTGGAAGATCTGGTACTTCTTCCCGGTGTTGGCCGGAAAACTGCAAACCTGGTATCTGCTGTAGCGTTCAATAAACCGGCAGTATGTGTTGATGTCCATGTGCATCGCATATTCAACCGTCTTGGATATCTGAGTACAAAAACACCTTTGGAAACCGAGATGGAACTGCGCAGAACATTCCCTCAGAAATACTGGACTACATTCAATTCCTACTTTGTATCATTTGGTCAACATACCTGCCTTCCGGTAAATCCTCGCTGCAGTGAGTGTCCGGTTTTTGATTACTGCTCACGGATTGGAGTAAAAGGAGAACAGAAAAAAAAGGTCGCCTGAGCCGGTCCTTCAGCATTTGTCTCTCCGTATACCTGAATTTCTATTTCTTCCCCACTTTTCTCCACAGTTCGGTGTTACATGTAAGATTCTTTCTCCTTATCATACTTTTCAATTACAAGTATTGCTTTATCTCACCACATAATCATCAGTTTGATGAGAAATATAAGTGACAACAATAATGATACTATTTTTATGTCTTTAATGGTGTAGAAAAACATGCAGGCCTCCTTTGAACCGGCCTTGTTTGCATTAAAAAGAAAGCATATTCTCCTCTATGCACTATTCAGGTATTAATATACCTTAATTCCTGTTTGATGTCAACCATTTCTTAGGACACATAAACTCAAAGAGATATAATTGCTTTTTTGATACTTTTTTAGTATCTTTTAATTAGATGCCCTCTTAAACGTTCCTCTTTTAAGGAGACTTTCATGGCAAACAAAGAGAAGAAGGTGGCGGGAAATGTGGAAGGCCCCTACTATGTGGATGAAGAATGCATAGGATGTGGTTTGTGCGAGAGCACAGCACCGGATAATTTTAAGATGAGCGATGACGGTTCCACTGCGGTGGTCTACAAACAACCCGCAAATGAATCTGAAAAGGCTGCTTGTAACGAAGCTCTTAAAGATTGTCCGTCTGAAGCAATTGGTGACAACGGGTAAAAAAGGATACTGCGGAATCGGCATCGATACTCATTAATCGGCTGTATTTAATTCATTACTAAAGTCTTTTTGCCGGAATGAATTGTTCCATACATTTAACCGCATGTATAGTTTCTTCATTTCGATGCCGATACCGATCCTGTCTAAGGGAGCTTAGCACGCTGATTAGTAGCTCCAGGCATACCCTGCCAGCAGAGAGAATGCGGAGTTGCGAAAATCTTTTCCACCGTGAAATACATCAAACATACCAAAAGTGTATCTCAGGTCAATTAAAAAACGTCCTGTGCCTGCAATTATATCCAGTGCAAAGCCAGTGGTCAAACCCAGATCCAGCGGATAGATTATCTTCGAAACCGCTTTATCGGAAGTAAGTTCCCGTAAAAAACCCAAATCGGCAGTTTCAGAGAGTTCAGCGACACTTTCCGAGCGGGATTTAAGTCTTAATAATAATGATGGGCCAACATAGGCACTGGGGGTAACAGGAACAAAAGGGATGATCAGCTTTGCCAGCAGAGGTATGTGGAGATAATCTGAATAAACCTGGAAATTCGTTTTTCCGCCATCTACTGGCGAAATTTCCCATCTTTTACCTGATCTCAGAAACGATATTTCCGGCTGAATAGCAAAAAAATCTGGGATGATTTCATATTGCACAAAAAAACCACTTGTAAAGAATGGCAGAACACCTGATTTGAATCCATTGACGGAAAGAGAAAGATCTTTCTCAAAAGAACTGACCCCGTTCCCCCAGTAACTGGAGACGCTGAATCCGGATCTTACCCCAATAGAGAGGCCAAGTCTCTCCTGTTGGATTTGAGAGAATGCTGAAGTGGTAGAAAAAATCAACAAGAAAGCTTTCAGACAGTAGCTTGAACGCATCATATTCCTCTTATAAGACAAATGATGCAAGATCTCTGCCAACCGGAGGATTGAATTGTACCCGAATTGGTGGACACACCTATTACCAAAATATTTTTATTCAT
>DAOTAZ010000171.1:0-7328 GCA_035382965.1 Chitinispirillaceae bacterium
GAGGAGATTCCCCTCTGGAGTGTCTCCAGGATTAAGCAGATTATTGCCTTTGTCATCCGCAACAGACCAGTTCAGATGTTTTCCGCTGCCATTTACACCTGCAAAAGGTTTTTCATGCAGCAGACAAACCAGACCATGCCTGTGGGCAACCTTCTTCATGATATCCATCAGTAGCTGATTATGATCTGCAGCGAGGTTGGAGCGCTCAAAGATAGGAGCGAACTCGAACTGATGAGGTGCTACTTCATTGTGTCTGGTTGTTACCGGGATACCAAGCCTGTAAGCTTCCTCCGCGACCTCATGCATGTAGTTGAGCACTCGTTCTTTTATGGAACCGAAATACTGATCTTCAAGCTGCTGGCCTTTAGGAGAAGCTGCACCTATAAGAGTGCGCCCGGTGAGCATAAGATCGGGTCTCATGCGGTAATAAGCCTCATCGATAAGAAAGTATTCCTGCTCAGCTCCGCATGTAGGGAACACACTTTTCACATCTGTGTGGCCGAAAAGGCGAAGAAGATTAAGACAGGCTTTGTTCAATGCGGCATCACTGCGAAGCAGAGGCAACTTTTTATCGAGCGCATCACCTGTGTAGGATATGAATATAGATGGTATACAGAGGATTTTACCGCTGTCAACCGAGGTGATAAAAGCCGGAGAAGATGGATCCCAGGCAGTATAGCCTCTGGCTTCGAAAGTCGCCCGTATTCCTCCCGATGGAAAAGATGATGCATCGGGTTCTCCCTGAATAAGTTTACTGCCGGTGAATTTCTCTATAACATTTCCGTCATTGCTGAGACTGATAAAGGAATCGTGTTTTTCCGCAGTCAGGCCAGTCATGGGCTGAAACCAGTGGGTATATGATGTTGCGCCTTTGGAAATGGACCACTCTTTCATTGCATGCGCGATCTCATCGGCCTGAGCCATTGTGATAACTATACCTTCCTCCTGCCAGCGCTTAAAGGCTTCGAAAGTCTCCCCGGAGATCATTTTCTTCATGGTCATTTCATTGAAAGTATTCTCACCATAGTAGGTTGAAACCTGCACCGGAATACCTGTTTTCCGGATAATGACCGGCTCTATTCTCTGAGTTACTTCATTGCGGATACTCATCATGGACCTTTCCTTTAAAACGCTATAACAGACAGCGCAGATGGCTTGGGAATCTATATCAGGAGATCTCTCCGGGGCAAATGCAGGCCTGAATTTCAAAAGCCGAAAGACAAAACCGGAGCCTGATATTGAAAAATACCTGTTCTCACAGCCCTGGTGAAGGAAAAACACCATAATACGATTTGAAATGCTAAATATGCAGAACAGTTTTTTTGGGTCTCACCATAACCAGAACACAATCTTGATCTGATTAAATCTTGCATCCAATAGAGCATCGGTTATGGATAGGTATTTCTATTTTTTATCATTTGAGAATAAATTCCTGCTTTTCAGGAAAAACCATACGGGGAGCAAATGGACCAGATTGCATCGGTTATTCACGTCATCGACGAAAAAAACATCCTTATTTTTCTTCTGCAGTTTTTCCTGCTGCTGGGAACGGCAAAACTGATTGGAGTTCTTTTCATCAAACTAAAGCAACCCACAGTGACTGCGGATATGATCGCAGGTATAATCCTGGGTCCAACGATTTTGGGGCGACTAGCGCCATCGCTTGCGGCGTTTCTGTTCCCCAGGGATTCACTGCAGATATCTATGATGGATACTGTAGCATGGATAGGAATTTTCTTTCTCCTGCTTGTCACCGGGCTGGGAGTAAACTTCTCAAGTCTCTGGAGGCAGAAAGGGAAAGCAGCCTGGATCGCTATCTCGGATATCATAATTCCTATAGCAATTTCTGCTGCAATATTAGCATTTCTTCCTTCCCGATTCATTCCTGATCCTTCCAGAAAGATATTGTTTATACTTTTTATCAGCAGCATTATGACTATAAGTGCTCTCCCGGTATCAATCAGAGTGATGCAGGACCTTAAGCTGCTCAGGACAGACCTCGGTTTTTTAACCATTTCTGCACTGTCAATTAACGATATCACAGGATGGGTTGTCTTCACCCTGATTCTTGGCATTTTCGCACATGGGAAACCGGATCTGCTTTACATATTATCTCTTATCTTCTTTAGCATTCTGTTCATGGTCCTTTCCCTCACTGTCGCGCGAAAAGCAGTAGGAGCCTTAATTTCGGAGATAACAAAGAGAACCAGCGATCCATCAGGGTACGTCCTCACTGTGATTTCCATGACCGGCCTGGCATTCGGAGCGATTACTCAGAGAATCGGAATTCAGGCTTTGTTTGGTTTTTTTCTGGCCGGGTTAATAGTTGGTGAGTCCAAAGATCTTTCCGAAAAAGTCCGCTCCACAATTGAAAACTTCGTTTACGCGGTCTTTGTCCCTATTTTCTTCGCGAATATTGGTCTTAAGATCGATATTTTCAGGGGATTTGATTTTTTTCTTGTTTCTCTCTTTACAGCTATGGGTATAATCGCCAGATTCACAGGAGCCTGGGTAGGTGTACTGAGCGCAGGTATTCCCCGGGCCCAGAGATGGCCGGTTTCAATCCTGCACACCCCTGGCGGAAAAATGCATATTGTGATCGGGGCACTTGCTCTGGAACTGAATCTAATAACAGAGGATATTTTTGTGGCAATAATAGCTGCGGCAATATTGTCCTCAGTGGTGCTTGGCCCCTGGTTATCATTTGTTCTGAAAAAAGTAGCTCCTAAGGAAACTGTCCAGATCCCTTCTGGTGCCACATTGAACCTTTCCTCCAGTGAAAAATATCCCGCACTCAAGGAGCTTTGCATGAAAGCCGGATCAATAACCGGAATGGATGGTGAATTGATTTACCAGACTGCCAAAACCAGAGAGGAAGGCATGAGTACAGGGATCGAGAAGGGAATTGCGATACCTCATGCCCGATTGACCGGTGCACCCGGATTTCTTGTTGTCTTCGGCGGGTCTGAATTCGGAATAGATTGGAACTCACCGGATGGAGTTCCAGCCAGACTCTTTTTTTTCGTCCTTTCTGCGCCGGATGAAACCGATACACAATTGAGAGTTTACCGCCAGATACTCGAGGTTCTTTCTGAGGATGAAACTATAGCATCTCTGTTAAGAGCAAAATCTGTCAGAGCGGCTACAGAGCTGTTAAATGATCGTCTGAGAGTTTCCGCTATTACCAGGTGATTATTACCAGTTAGGGATTGTCCTTTACGGCTTCAAACACGCTTTCATTGTTATTCAGACAGGGAGATGTAACTGCCCGACTCATCATAGCTTTCAGTGCTGCAGCCAGCAGAATTACTATGAATGTGGTCATATTGTATTTTTCAACTCTCCATGGATTAACCATTTCTCTTTGAGTGGCTAAACATTATGAGATCAGATTTCACAACACAAATTCCGGAGCAGGTCAAAATGTTTCTTCTCTGGATAAGGTGGTATTGAAGAATTGGACAAAGCAGTAGTTTTACAGCAGAATGAGATCCTGTGTGCTTCAGGGACTCTCAAATCCGCCAGCGAGACGATCCTCAGCGGGAAAGCTGCAATCTGTAAGGGCCCTTTTTTTGATATCGATACTGTGTGCGCACCTTTTCCAGACCGCTCCTGGGCAACATTGAGCGGATCTGTGCATGCGCTCAAATCACTTTGCGGGAAACTTCCGGAGGGGCCCGGTGTTCTCTTTATTTATGCTGCAGCCAAAGGAGATATAGGTCCGATTGAAAAAGGCAACGATATCCCTCATGCACTTTTAGATTATCAGGCCAGAAAAGTTGCCGGACTTCTGGGTATACGACCTTCAAGAATAATGGTGGTATCCAGTGCATGCGCATCCGGAGCAATCGCGGTACAAACGGCCAAAGAGATGCTCGAAAGAGAGATGTTTGGAAATGTGGTGATTTTCGGGTACGATGTGATCTCCAGGTTTGTGGTAAGCGGATTTCATTCCTTAAATGCTCTTAGTAGTAAAGAAGCAAAACCCTTCGACAAATCCCGCGATGGATTGAATCTTGGTGATGGTGCCGCTCTTTCCGTTTTGACATATAAAAACCCGTCGCAGGGAGATATCATTGTAGCCGGGGCAGGCTGTTCCAATGATGCGAATCATCGAACGGGTCCCTCCAGGACCGGTGATGGCCTCCTGAGAGCTGCTCAAGCAGCACTGGAGGATGCTTCCGCATTTCAACCAATTACAGGCGCGGTAAAATGTCATGGAACAGCTACTGTTTACAATGACGCTATGGAGGCAAAAGCAATTACGGCCCTGTTTGACAGGATACCACCCGTTTATTCAATCAAGGGAGCAATCGGACACACAAGCGGCGCTGGTTCGCTTCTGGAGATACTGCTTGCCGCTGAGTTTCTGAAGAAGAGAAAAGTCCCTCCAACAACAGGATTTGAAGAGTCTGGGGTTGAAGAGAAAATCCCTGTGAGTTCGGAGATTCAGGAGTTTTGCGGTAATTCTGTTCTCTGCCTTTCAGCAGGTTTTGGGGGACTTAATGCTGCTGTTGTACTGAAGGAGCACGGGTTATGAGCTCCATTAAGTTATATATCAGCGGGTTTTCAGCACTCCACAGGGATGGTATTTACACACCAGACGGGATAACACCATGGGAAAGTGATCAGAAAGGTCCTCTTGATGTCAGGCGGAATCAGGTTCTCCCTTCTCCTTATCCATCATTTGGTAAGCTCAACATACCGGACAGGCTTGCATTCAGCGCGGCCGCTTCGGCTCTATCCCGGACAAACCAGACAGTCGGAGAAAAAACCGGGATTTGCATGTGCATACCACAAGGATCGCTTTCGACTGACCTTCTTTACATGGATTCAGTTTTAAACGGATTCCCCAGTCCGGCTTTTTTCTCAGCAACTCTCCCCTCCTCCACTATTGCAGATATTGCCATATTCTTTAAACTGAAGGGGCCTGACAGGATTTTCTGCGGAGGAGATCTGCCAGGATTTTCCGCTCTTGACACTGCTGCATACTGGCTGAAGTCGAGGAAAGCTGAAAGGGTGCTCTGGGTTGCAGTCTGGGAATCTTCGGGTGATTTTACGGAAACACCCGAAAAGAAAACCGATTGTGCCATCGCCATTCTTCTTTCCAACACCCCGGAGAGCGGTTGTCTGGCTGAAATGGAATTCCGGCCTGCCCTGCTATTGACATCTAAGGATCAGGAGTGCAATGAACAGGAGATTTTCATGGGTGTAATAAATTCACTGATGAAAAAGAGGGAGGAGATTATTTCTGTTCCGGGAAGGGGTTTCAGAGGTTATATTTCTTTACGATACGACGGTTATTAATATGGAAATAAATCTTCCATATTTAAATCAAGGCATACTTTAAAACAAGGTAATCATTTAATCAAATTAATCAAGGTGGAGCTTTCATGGAAAAGCTGATGAATGAACTGGGCGGCAAGATAATCAGCGCATTAAAATTGAGTGATGTCAAACCTGAAGATATCGATGCAGATGCACCCCTTATTGGAGCGGGTCTTGGCCTCGATTCTATCGATACACTTGAGCTGCTTGTTATGCTGGAGAAAGATTACGGTGTAACGGTACCGGATGTAAATGCAGGCAGGAAAGTATTCTCATCTCTGAGGGCTTTGGCAGAGTACGTTCAGGAAAACCGTCAGAAAGAATAAGTTAGAGTATGTCGGTATTTGTAGCCGGGATGGGTGCTGTCAGTTCTCCAGGGAACAGTGTCCAGGATAGTTTTTCCGCTATTGTTCAGGGTCGTGATGGCATAAAACCGCTTTCCATCTTCGATTCCCGTCTCAAGGTTCCTCCACTCTGTGCAGAGATAGCGGAGATTCCGGAGAAATATTCAGACCTTTATAGATCTCTGGCTCTGGCGATGGCTGCTGTCGATGAGGCAATGCACGCTATACCTGATAGAGAAAACATCCGAATCGGAATATTGGTCGCCACAACTGTTGCCGGGATATCTCAGACAGAAAGATTTTATGAGGCACTGAGAAAAGATTCCTCCATTATCGACCGCTCAGCGACTGAGTTCGCTGTGCATGAGCCCACAGTACTGGCCGGAGAGATCTGCCGCCGCACAGGTGGAAGCGGCTTTCACACAGTTTCGACCGCCTGCTCCACCGGACTTCACATAATAGGAATGGCCAAAAGATTTCTGGAACAGGGAACATACGATGCCTGTCTGGCAGTAGGAACCGATGCTCTTTCGATACTTACTGTCCGGGGTTTTGCGAGTCTTATGCTTCTTGACCCCAATGGATGCCGTCCCTTTGACAAACGAAGAGCAGGGATCAGCCTCGGTGAAGGTGCAGGAGCGATGCTTCTGACCACAGAGAAGTTTATCTCCAGATGTATCAGCAAGCCGTTGGCAATAGTCAGCGGATGGGGTGCATCAGCGGATTGCTTTCACATGACCGCTCCCCACCCCGAAGGCCTCGGGGCACAGTTGGCTGTCAAAGATGCTATTGACGAAGCGGGTATTGCACCGGAGCAGATCGACCTGATAGCAGCACACGGAACCGGAACTCCTGACAATGACAAGGCAGAAATCAAAGCGATGAAATCCATTTTCAGTTCCCTGCCTCCTTTCTGTTCGATGAAAAGAACTCTGGGGCATACACTTGCTGCATCAGGAATTCTGGAGTCAGTATTAGCTGTAAAGGCACTCCAGGAGGGAATAATACCCCCTACAGCCGGATTCGAAATAGAGGACGAGGAGATAGGAGCATCTCCTTCAGAGGTAATGAACCGTCCCCTGAAGCATGTTTTGAAAAACTCCTTCGGGTTTGGCGGCAACAATGCAGCCGTGGTGTTTACAAAGGCGGAATAATGCAGCAATTCTTATCTGTAATATCCTCATCAGCCATAATTCCCCGCAGAGAACCGGAATGGGAGAAAGAAGTACCGGCATCGCTGAAACGCCGTGACCCGAGAATCTGGCAGATGGCCTATCTTGCCGCCTCACGCACCCTTGGCAAAACAGATTTGAAGCCGAATTCCATTGTAATCGGAACCGGTCTTGGTGCCCTTGATGAGACAAAAAACGTGCTGGATGGAGTATATGGGGAGGGTTTCAGCTCACCCCGCAATTTCATTGCCTCAGTGCATAACAGCATGGCCGGGAAGCTTGCCATGGAGTTCAGGATCACAGGTCCCAACCTTACAATGTGTGAGGGACAGAATTCCCTGGCCTCTGCAATCATTGCTGCGGGACTGTTGAGTGACAAATATTTCCCGGTTCTTGTGCTGGTTATCGATGAAAGAATTGAACTCCTTGACAGAATTCATCCTTTCATGTCGGAGAAATGCGGCCGTTACCTAAGCGCAGACTG
>DAOTAZ010000172.1:0-7318 GCA_035382965.1 Chitinispirillaceae bacterium
CAAGTCTTCACTTATCGGAGAACTCCCCTCCATGTTCCGGTCACCTTTTGATATTGTTTCCACTTATGCCTGGAACGAGTATTATGGACGCCAGCCGGATCATTACAAAGTATATGCCGAAAAAATCAGCAAATTGACGAGAGATGATATTTCAAGGGTCGCTAAACAATACCTGGTCCCTGAAAATCTCACATTCGTAGTGGTTGGTGATATCGATGCACTAATGAAGGTAAAAGACGACCAATTCTCTCTTTCCGGGATAAAAAGCAGGACAATTCCTGCAGACTCCATTCCGGCTCTTCCCTGAAACAAAAAAGGAGCTCTCTTATGAGAATTGCGATAGTTTTACACACACAGTCCGGCCATACGATGCAATTCGCACGTGCTATTGCCGCAAAATTCAACGAAAATGGACACGAATGCGAAATAATGCTTCTGCGGACTACGGGTGCTGTTACTCCCAGGGGTGGTAAATTTACACTGAGAAATCCGCCGGAAATTTATGAATTCGATGCTGCGATCTTCGGGGGACCGGTATGGGCATTCTCTGCTTCGCCGGTAATCATGTCCTACCTTGCGCAGCTAAAAAACCTTAAAGGCAAAAAGGTTATGAGTATTGCGACTAAAGGTCTTCCTTTCGACTGGACCGGAGCAGCCCAGGCAATTAAGAAAATGGATCTGGAGCTCGAAACCTCCGGCGGTACAGTGCTTCCCGGCGAAGTCCTCCATTTTTTCTTCAAATTTAATGAGGAAAAACTGCAATCCGCTGTGGAACGGATTTACAAAGCATTCACATCGTGAAGCATCTGGAAAAACATCATGTTTGATCAGTCGGGCCGGGCTGAATATTCCCGGTCTGGCTCAATGCCTCATTCATCGCACCGGTTCTGTATCCCCTCAGATCGAGTGCTGCAAAGGTAAACCCTGCTTCCCTGCATACTCTTTCCAGTTCATCCCTCATTGACCAGGCCTTGTCCATCTGACCGCTCTCAATTTCTATTCTGGCAAGATCACCATGACTGCGGACCCTGAACTGGTGAAACCCGAGTTTTATCAGAGAGTCTTCTGCTTTCCCCACTCTTGAAAGCTTATCACCTGTTATTTTTTCCCCGTAGGGGAACCTCGACGCAAGGCAGGCAAAAGAGGGTTTTGAGGCAGTCGGTAGTCCCATTTTCGCCGAAATACCCCTGATTTCCTGTTTTGTCAAACCCGCTTCACACAGAGGCGAGATAATTCCCAGCTCTCTCAGCGCTCTTCTGCCCGGGCGATAATCGTGCACATCATCAGCATTGCTTCCGTCAAACACCACAGCATACCCCTCCTCCGAGGCTATCTGTGTAATTTTCCTGAAAAGTTCCAGTTTGCAGTAATAGCACCTGTCCGGATTATTCTCGGAAAATCCCGCTATGTCAAGTTCCTCGGAAACAATTACCCTGTGCTTCAGATTCAGCGATAAAGCCAGTTTCCTTGATTCTTCAAGCTCCCGTACGGGGTAGGTACTTGACGATGCGGTCACCAGAAGAACATTGTTCCCTGTTACATCTGCTGCAATCCTGGCAAGAAATGTGCTGTCTACCCCTCCAGAAAAGGCGATCACCGCAGAATCATATCTGCGTAATATCTCTTGTAATTTTGATAATTTTTCCATATATTGAAAATATATCTCCAGACATTGGAATCATCTGCCGGAATTTCCGGCAATGCCGGGCAGTTTTTTCAAATTACAATATTCTCACGTCAGAATTCGGAATTATTAAACAAAAAATTGTTCCGATTTCGGAATGACAGGTCTTCAAACCTTGTCTTTAATGTGAGTTTTGTATTATAATACTCTAACCTGGATTATTCGGACTCTGTTTACAGCATAAGACATAATTACTCAGTTTGAATTAGATTCCAAATTTACTGTTAATCTTTAGTTCAGCGACCGGTCCAGACCGGCCGAACCGGAGGCTTTTTTTAAATGGAAAAAGTGTATCTCTCCAAAGATGGATACGACAAAATGGTGGCGGACCTTGAATTCCTGAAAACATCCAAAAGAAGGGAAATAGCCAAACAGCTTGACCTCGCCCGCTCTTTTGGTGATCTGAGGGAAAACGCAGAATATGAAACAGCGAAACAGGCACTTGCACTGAATGAGATTCGGATAAGAGAACTTGAAGAGAAAATCTCCCGTGCTGAAATTATCAAACCGGAATCTATTCAGACTGATAAAGTATTTCTGGGATCAAAAGTCACCCTTTGGGATTTGACCTACGAAGAGGAAGTGATCTTTGAACTGACCGGATCTGATGAAGCAGATCCCGCTGAAGGCAGGATCTCTATAAACTCCCCTGTAGCAACAGCACTTTTAGGCCATAGTGTCGGTGAAACAGTTGAAGTCAAAGCTCCAAGAGGGGTTCAGAAATACAAAATCCTGAAGATCTCCCGGTAAAGCACTTAGCCGGCTATTCCCGGCTCCAGAGCATCCCTTTTCTCCGGAATTCCTGACTTGTAGATCATCTCTACCAGTTCTATAGTTTTAACACTCTCTTCCGGAGGGCATGAGGGAGTCGTACCATTTTTAATAGAAGTAATAAAATCAGCAATCTCCTCCTCAAAAGGGTCTGATTCCTGAAGAAGCGGAGTATTGTCAACCGGTTCTCCCTCCTGTTCAGTATAGATCTCAAGCGGAAACAGCTTTGCCCCTCCCCGCTCTCCCCATATCTCCATATTGAATTCCTCTCCCTTTACATGTCCTGCCCAACTGCACTGAAGTTGCAACGAAGATCCACCGGCAAAATTGATCTGAGCAAATACGTAATCATCTACATCGAACAGAAAATCCTTTTCATTGTTAACCGCCGGATACGAAACACTGGCACCCTTTCCCTTTACTCCGAATTTGCTTCCCCAGGATGATATCACCTGCAGTGGATCGGGAAAATTCAGAAACCACATGGAGAGATCCATTAAGTGCACACCAATATCCAGCAGTGCGCCTCCTCCGGCCTTCTCTTTCCTTGTAAACCATCCCCCCAGTCCCGGTATTCCCCTTCTTCTTACCCAGTATGCCCTGATGTGATAGATCTCCCCAAAATCACCAGCAGAGATAAGTTTTTTCAGGTGCTGCGCCTGGGGACTGAAGCGCTGCTGATGAGCAATCATGAGCATACCGGTACTGCGTCTTGAGGCTTCAATCATCCTTTCAGCATCTGATACAGATGTCGCCATAGGCTTTTCACAAAGGACATGTTTTCCCTTATCCAGGGCTTTTATAGTCATCCCGGCGTGGAGATAATTCGGGGTGCAGATACTTACTATATCCAGTCCTCCCCTCTCCAGCATCTCGTCAAATGATTGATAGCGGTCCGGGATTTCATATTGATCGGCTGTCTGATCAAGTTTGTGCTTATTCTGACCACAGAGAGCCACAAGCTCAACATCTGCCGATTTTTTGTAGCCCCTGATATGCTGCCAGGCCGGCCAACCCATACCGGTGACACCTGCACGCAGTTTTTTTGCCATTAGAGTCTCCCGAATTGTCCTTTCATTGTTTCATCTCTGAGGTGATTTTGTGATTTAACAACTTAAGTCACGATTTCATCCCCGAGGTAACTCAGTGACTTATATGTAAAGTAACTTTTCACTCCGGGGATAGAATCTAAACTAATAAAATAACCAACCCCCAGCCTCATAAACCACATCTTACAGGCATAAAAATTGCCTCCCCTAAATACCATTGATCGCCTGCATGAATAATCAGTTTAAAATAAAAGGAAATGGAAATGGAAGACGAACTGTTCAATAAGCTTTCTATTCCCAAACTTGAAGACTATGAAAAATATGTAGGAGCAGAAACAATTGATCGGATCTTCAAAAAAGCCGAGCTTCTCAAAGGAATGCATATCACAAACATAAGCTCCACATATTACGGCGGGGGTGTAGCCGAACTTCTCTCATCACTTACCCTGTTAATGAATGCCACAGGAATTAACACCGGATGGAGAATCATCCAGGGATCATCCGATTTTTTCTCCATCACCAAAAAGATGCACAATGCACTGCAGGGCAGTGAAATCCACCTCACAGACCGCAAAGAACAGCTTTACGAACATATCAACTATCAGAACGCCATAAGAAACCACATCCGGCATGATTTTGTCATTGTTCATGATCCTCAGCCCCTTCCCATAATCCGTCACTACAAAAAGAAAGGGCCATGGCTCTGGAGATGCCACATCGATCTCTCTTCTCCCAATAAAAAGATGTGGGACTACCTGGTACCCTTTATTGAGATGTACGATGGAGTAATATTGAGCATTCCAGAATACAGGCAGAATCTGTCAACACCGCAGTTTTTTATAATGCCTGCCATAGACCCTTTCGCCATTAAAAACAAGGAACTCTCTGAGCAGGAAATTGAGGAAAGGCTTAAACACTACAATATCCCCACTGATTTGCCTCTGGTTGTCCAGATCTCCAGGTTTGATGCCTGTAAAGATCCTGAAGGAGTAATCAGGGCTTTTATGATTGCCAGGAAAAAAGTCGATGCCACTCTGGTACTTCTGGGGGCTCCAGCCACTGATGATCCTGAGGGAGAACGCATTTACGATTCTCTGCTTCACCACCGCGATGAACGGATCATCATAATGAGCCACGAGGATACTGCGCTTGTAAATGCTCTCCAGAGTAAAGCCAGTGTCGTTCTGCAGAAATCAATAAAAGAGGGCTTCGGGCTGACAGTCACCGAGGCGATGTGGAAAGGTACTCCGGTTATAGGCGGAAATGTGGGTGGGATCAAATACCAGATACAGGATGGTGTAAACGGTTTTCTTGTCTCGAGCATCGAAGAGACTGCGGATAGAATTGTACAACTGCTGAAAAACCCGGATCTGGCACACAGAATGGGAAAACTTGCCAGACAGACGGTTAAAGAGAAATTCCTTCTCACCCGCCTGCTCGAACAGGAAATTGATATCTTTAACTCCTTTGAAACCATTTACCGAATCAAGACCTGAGCAGATCAACGATGAACAATAAAAAAAGGATCAATTGCTTGCGGCAGGACCCCATTAGCAAAGAATGGGTTATTTTCTCTTCTGTACGTAAATCCAGACCCCATCACCACAAAACCGACTCTGCCGCTCATCAGCTTCCCAGATACGATCCCAAATGTCCCTTCTGCCCGGGAAATGAAAAGATGCTCCCGGGCATCCTCTTTGAGACTCCGGGCATTGGTGATCAGCAGTGGAGTACCCGTTCAGTCCCCAACCTCTACCCTGCCCTCAGTCCAGAGGGCAACATAGAAAGAGAAAAATCCGGCTTTTACCTCTGCATGGGAGCCTATGGGCACCATGAGGTAATCATCGATCACCCACGTCATAACAAAGGAGTTCATCAGTTCGAATACCAGCAGATGCAATCTGTTATAGAAACGTACCATACCAGGTACAGAGAATTGATGAGGGATCCCAATGTTGTGATGGTAACCATTTTCAGAAATCATGGGAAACGCGCGGGAACATCACTCCCCCATCCCCATTCCCAGATTGTGGCCTCTCCCACTGTACCCAGATCTATCCGGCTGCAGGAAATCAGAGCCGAGGAGTATTTCGATGACATGGGGAGCTGTATCTATTGTGACCTGATGCACAATGAAATAGATGCATCCGAAAGAATCATAGCATTGAATGATTCCTTTGTCTCATTTATACCCTATGCTGCAAAGGTCCCTTACGAAATCTGGACACTGCCCAGAAGACACACTGCCAATTTCGGCAGTATCTCTGAAAAAGAGAAAGAAGATCTCTCTGTGATGATGCGGGATCTGATTTCACTCCTTTACAACCATCTCGGAGATCCGGATTATAATTACCTCATTCACTCCTATACCAGATTCAAATCCGAAGAACCCCACCTCCACTGGTATATCCAGACCATCCCCAGAATACTAACCAGAGCCGGATTTGAAATGGGTTCCGGATTCTTCATCAATCCCGATCTTCCCGAGGAAAACGCACGTTCACTGAAAAGTCAGCAGCAGGACTGAGAACTGCAGTTCCTCAATAAATTTACCTGCTTAAACGAATTTCAAAGGAGTAAATACCGGAACAGATCGATTCAGCATAATTTATTTTTAACAGGATTATGTGGAACCAGAACGATACATCACGGGAAGTCTTTTACAACACCAGAATCCTTCGTAAACCTATCTCCGGCATCATCTCCGGATACCATCAGCTTCCATATATTCTTATTTCCCCCGATGATGAAGACCCGTCACGTGCCATCGAGATTAACGGGAAAATCAATGTTTCTCCTAAATTTCTCATATCTCCATATGTTTTACAGGAAACATTTAAAGACATTTTTGATCCTGAAACATTCGACAAAGATATACAGGGACGAGTCTTCTCATTTGTACATAGCGGAAGAAACAATCTTAAAGTCAAAAGTGAATTCTTCCGAATAAATAACTATGACAGCAGTCCGGAGGAGCACCTGGATAGAGTCAACGATCAGCTGATGCAGCAGGAAAACACCAGAACCGGCCTGATATTCGGGCCCAGATTCCAGTATTATCCTGTCTCTATCGACCGCTTCCTCTCGGAAATCATAGACCGAGAATTCAACGTATAACCCGGGTTCTTCAGGTGTACGAAAAACCGCAATATCCAACTCCCAATGGCTACAGAAGAATGTCGGAGAACCCGTGCAGAAAAGGTTCCAAGAGCAGGGAAATCGCAGACTTCCTGGCCAGAAATGGCCATTTGAGAGAATCGATTCCGGCCAAACAGGAACAAAAATCTCACTCTTCTTTCAAACCCGGGATTAATCCGAATGTAGCCAGAATACTGAAATGCAGAGAGAAACCCGGAATAAGTGATGAGGCTGCAAAGCTCATTGCCGCGTCCATAAAAAGTCTCCTGCAGAGTAAATAAAAAGTATGAGATTTACAGGCTTCTATCGGTTATACTTGTCAATTCTTGCCGGAGCTCTGGCATACTACTTAATAAAACCCCGCTGGTGGATATGGGTTGCCGGATCTATACTTTTCCGCATCATCTGGTTTTTCATAGAAAAACAGGTAGAGAATATCCGTACCGAAAAATGGTTCAACGCGCATTCTGCTCAGTTTAAAGAACTGCTTGGCCCTTATGGAATAAGGATGATAAACAAAGCGGAACAAGACCCCGGTGTACGAAAAAGCCTCTCCGAGGTTTTTACTCCTGATCTGAAAAAGCTTAAAAACACCGTCGATCAACTGGAAATGATGGATACGCTTTTCAAAGCGGGAATGCAACCCGATGCAGACACCTACCAGTTGCATGATCTG
>DAOTAZ010000173.1:0-7291 GCA_035382965.1 Chitinispirillaceae bacterium
GGTAATAATATCTTTACAGGTGTATCTGTTGTGAGAGCCGGGAAATTAACTTTGAATCATGCTAATTCACTGGGTGCCACAAGCAGCGGAACCATAGTAGCTGATGGAGCATCGATTATACTGAGAGGCAACCAGATTACCTACGCTCCCGAACCGCTGACAATTAACGGGCCCGGGATAGCTTTCCCGGGAGCGATTCGCACTACAGCATCAAGTCCTCATGATATTGTCACATGGCAGGGTACAGTAACTCTTGGCAGTAACAGCACAATCGGAGCTACTGATTCCACTGATCAGGTTACTGTATCCGGGGTGATAAACGGATCGTTTCAGTTGACTACAGGTGGTCAGGGAACTGTCATACTCTCCGGCTCCAACTCCTTTTCCGGCGGGTTGGTCGTGAATACTGGAATACTGAAAGCCGGCAATGCACAGGCCTTGGGTGATTTTTCCAACAATATATCTGTAAATGAAGGTGCTGCACTGGATATTAACGGTTACGACCTGCGGAATTATTCACAAAACATCGTGATAAAAGGACAAAGAGATGACAGTACGGGAGCGTTGATCAATACCGGAGATGAACAGGTAAATGCTATAAGGCAGATTTCTCTTGGAAATAATGCCTCTATAGGCAATAACGGTGCGCGGTTCGATATAGGAAGAGGGTATACTGGTGCGGTTCGCATATTCGGAAACAATTTCACTCTCACCAAAGTAGGATCAAATTTTGTGGCTCTATTGGCTGATGCAACAGCACTGTCAGGGTTAATAATAAGAGGAGGACAATTATCCCTTGAATCTAATTCTGCAGCAGGAAATGCCACCATTACCATAGACAGCGGAGCTGTTCTTGTATCCTGGGGAAACAGGACATTTTCGAATAATGTCATAATAAATGATGGTGGTCAGCTTAATTCTCCAAATAACAACACGCATACAACAGTTTATAACGGACAATTTACAGTTAATGGTCTGGCGACACTGCACAGTGTAGCGTCTAATAAATTGATCATAGGTGGACCTATTTTTGGTGCAGGAGGCATAGTAAAGACCGGACCATCCGGAATAGTTGCACTTGCCGGCAATAATGCATATGGCGGCAGTACAACGATAAGTGAAGGTACTTTGCAGATCGGAAACGGTGGAACCGGGGGAAGCATAACCGGTGACATTGTAAACAATGCTACCCTGGAATTTAATCGCTCCGATGCATATGTCTTTTCCAACAAAATTTCCGGAACCGGTGATTTAGTAAAGTCAAACAGCAACATCCTTACTCTAAACGGGGCAAACACATACAGTGGAGTTACCACTGTTTCCGGCGGAACACTGGTTGTCGGTCACAACACGGCTCTGGGTACATCCTCCGGAAACACTGTAGTCTCTGCCGGGTCATCTCCTTATCCAGTACTTTCCCTTGCAGATGGAGTAACTGTTACAGGTGAAACACTGGTTCTTAACTCAGACAGCGCAACCGGTGGCCGATCGAGTCTCTATGCAGCAGCAGGTGTAAATGCAATCTGGAACGGGACAGTAACGCTGGCGGGGAATGACCGTGCTCAGATATACGCACATGGTAATTTACAGTTGAAAGGTGCTATAAATGGAAGCAGTTATATGCTGCTTATTCGTGGAGACGGGGAAGGTGTTATCAGTTCAAAGGTAACGATCGGAAATACTGCACTCGTTAAAGCAGATGCCGGGTCCTGGACTGTCCGCTCCACCGGTAATCAATGGGGAAACACAGCCGTTGCTGTGGGTACTTTATCCCTGGGAGCCTCAAATGCTCTTCCTGAAAATACCATCCTTTCGATAGGACAACCAGATAACAGCGATGCAGCTTTTGATCTGAATGGCTACGACCAGACTGTAGCCGGCTTGGCTGACAACGGACAGATAGGTGGTTTACGGAAGATCACCAACAGCGGATCATCGGAATCTGAATTAACTATTAATAATTCTTCAGATTTTACCTATTCTAATCTGATTGAGGATGGATCAGGCAAGGTTTCTCTGATTAAAACCGGTAAAGGCACTCAGATCCTCTCCCGCACTTCACATACTTTTTCAGGGAAAACAGTTATAGAGAATGGAACACTGGCTGTTGCTTCCGAAGGTTCTATCTATAATGGAGGTATGATTGATGGTGAGATGATAATAAAAAGAGGAGGCACATTTAGAATAGACAGGCAGGATATCTTCGGTGGACATTTATCATTTCCATCTGTTACGATTACAATTGATTCCGGTGGAGTTTTAAAGAGTAACGGCTTTTTTAACACCCTTGGCCCCATTGTTTTAAACGGTGGGACATTACTGGCAGACGGCGGAGATTCGACATACGGCTGGGGAGTGTGGTCATTACATGGGAAAGTATCCGTAATTGGTTCAAATACTTCGTTTATTGCTACCGGGGCTGGTTCTGCAAACTATATCAAGATCGGGAATTGTAATGCAGGGGGTACAACTGAATTCGATGTAGCAGACAGTGCCTACGGTGATGATCTTGTTGTGAGTGCAGAGCTATGTGATGATATAGAGTCGGAGAGTCCTTATTCGAAGAATGTTACCAGTGGGCTTGTGAAGACTGGAAATGGAACTATGGTCCTTTCCGGTCACAATACTTTCACTGGCCCTGTAAATGTATCTGCAGGGACAATGAAGATCAATGGGTCTACAGACCCGGCCTGCACTGTAACAGTAAAGGGGACACTTTCCGGAACCGGAAATGCAGCTGGTGCGGTCACAGTTCTTGACAGCGGAACGATTTCTCCTGGAGATGAAGGTGCCGGAAAGCTCTCAACCGGACCACTCACTTTAAACAAATTTTCAAAACTGGTATTTCAACTGGGCAACAGCAGCGATCAATTGCAGGTAAACGGAGATCTTACTCTTGATGGTATATTGGATATTGTCCAATTGTCGGAGTTGAAAGAGAGCACATTTACTTTGATAACCTATAGCGGCGCGCTCCAGGATAATGGATTGAATATAGGCAGTGCTCCTGCGGGGCGTAAATACACTATTTCGGCTGGGGATGGAGCTGTTACCCTGAAAGTAATACAGACACCAGTTTACACCTGGGATGTTTCTGACGAGGCTGATTTTCAGGCTGGGAACGGTACCTGGGGTGAGAATGAATACTGGAGCATTGATGGAACAAAACTTGAACCATGGCCTGGAGAGGGACATACAGCCCGGTTTGCAGGCAGCAACGGAGAGTGGAATGTCGAAGTAAAAGGTATACAGGATGTCGACAGTATAGTGTTTCTTAATTCAGGATATGTTCTCTCCGATGGAGGTATCAATTTCGGTTCTAAAGGCGGTGTATATCTGGCAAAGGGTATCAGTGTTACCATAAATTCAGTGATTAGCGGCACTGGCGGATTAAAGGTATCTGCTGAGGGCGGTTCACTTTCCAGATTATTTCTGCAGGGGTCAAACAATTACAGTGGTCCGACAATAATTGGGAACGATGCAGAGATAAACGTTGTAGAAATTGCGGACGGGGCCTCAAACAGCAGCATTGGTTTATCAGAAAGTGCCGCGCAAAATCTTGTTCTTGATGGAGGACGTCTCAGGTATGTTGGAACAGGTGCAAGCACAGACCGTCTGTTTACATTAACAGCAAATGGCGGTCGTCTTTTTTCCAGCGGCAGCGGTCCTGTAATATTCACGAATAACGGGCATATTTCCTTTTCAGGCACTGGAAACCGGTATTTTGAGCTCGGAGGTATTTCAGAGTATTCCAACATCTTGTCACCAGTAATCAGGGATGGAAATGGTGGTGTTACATCAGTGCGAAAAACCGGAGAACAGAGTACCTGGATTCTTACTGGTGAAAATACCTACAGCGGCGGAACAACAGTAAGTGATGGAACTTTACAAATCGGGAACGGGGGAAACACCGGAAAAATTACAGGAGATATCGAAAACAGAGCTCATCTGGTTTTCAATCGTTCAGGGCAGTACACATTCAACGGGAATATCTCAGGGGCAGGAAAAACTTCTGTATCCGGCGGTATTCTCATTTTGACCGGTTCTGTTTCTCCTGAAAGTAAAATAACTGTTGACTCCGGCGCCACATTGGGTGGGACTGCAGTGATTAATGGAGTGCTGAACATAAGCACAGGCGGTACTCTGTCTCCGGGTATTGATAAAAATGGGAAAATGGTAGCAGATACCCTCGTTCTTTACAGCGGTTCAAATTTAAGGTTTGATCTGGGAGAGAAAAGTGATACTGTTGAGACTGTGAAGCTGGTGCTTGATGGAATACTTAATATCAGACAGATTGCAGGTTTCAAGCCCGGAACATATACAATTCTTACATACAGCGGAGAACTGATTGACAGTGGACTTGTCTTTGGTACAGTGCCCGATGGATACCAGTATGAACTGAGTTCACGAAACGGGAAGGTCCAGGTTTCTGTTAGTATTTCTGCAGAAACTCTATCTGCAGGATTCACAGCATCACCCAGGAACGGTTTTTACCCGTTAGCCGTAAAATTTACTGATACATCTAAAGGTGTGATAGACTCCTGGCAGTGGAACTTTGGTGACGGGACGACAAGCGATAAAAAGGATCCGGTACATGAGTATTCGAAAGCAGGTCTTTATACTGTAAAACTGACAATCGCAGGTCCCGATGGAATCGATTCTGTTATTAAAACCGATTATATCAATGTCTATTCGGATTCAGCAAAAGAGGCGGTATCATTTTTTAATCCGAAAGTGCT
Source organism: Chitinispirillaceae bacterium (assembly GCA_035382965.1). Lineage (GTDB taxonomy): Bacteria > Fibrobacterota > Chitinivibrionia > Chitinivibrionales > Chitinispirillaceae > JAAYIG01. Next base: position 4,740 of record DAOTAZ010000173.1, read on the forward strand.
TTTTGACACTGTAAAGGCCTTTAACGGCAGCATTATACTGTGGAAAGACTCGACTTTTACCGGTAAGGAAATCAGACATGATACTCTTTTCGCAATTAAAGTATCCGAAAACTATGAGGGAGTGGTTAAGACCGGAATGTCTTTTGTATTTGGAAACAAAGATTCTTTTCCGGAATTCTATGTGGGTATTTCCTATTTGCCGCTTCCATCAGGTTTTGCACCAGGTGATGTGCGCATGTATCGTGACAGTGCCGGAGTACTCCTTGTTGAGCATGGATCCCGGGTAGATTCTTTAAATAAGATAGTTTACACCAAAACATCGGTTCTAAAGTATCCGTTTCTATTGCTCATCGATACACTTCCTCCGGTCATAGAGGTTAAAAGTGATACAGAAGCGGTCTGTCTGCCGAATACCATTGTAAATGACACTTTTACAGTACGGGACAATATTTTCAATACTTACTGGAATTATGTCTATGGCAGAGGAGAAGATTCCCTCCTGAAATCCATCTCAGGCCAGTTAAATGGCAAGTCAAAAGACCTGCAGATGAAGGTTCCCGGTGAGGCAGTAGGTGATCTGAGCGGTTTAAGAGCATTACTGATTGTATCTGATGGTGCACACACAGATACTGTCAATGTATCAAGGAAAGTAAGAAGAGATATTTCTGATCCATGCACCACATCCAGCATGGAATGGTACCCGCTTTCAGTTACAGCCGATCTCGATTCCTCAGGACCGGAATATGTGATTGCCCGACTTTCGGAATTTGAAAATGTCTCCTATGATAACCGCTTCATGCGTATGTTTAAGTGGGAAGGAGACAAAGGAGAATTTGTCGAGTATTCGGCTGATGCACAGGAGAAATTCGGATTTATCCCTGGACAGACCATCTGGATAAAAACATTGAGAAAAAGACCGCTTCATTTCGGTTCCGGGACTACTGTTTCCTTAAAGGAACCTTTCAAAATAGAACTTGCTCCAGGAGAATGGACTGATATCAGTCTGCCGTTTGCCTTTCCGATACGGCTGGCGGATATTTTAGAGAACAGTATCGGATCGGAAGACATGCAGTTCTATTCATGGGTAAAGGATAGCTTAACCCGCAGATTCCGTTCTGAGGGGCTTTTTGTGCCCGGTATTGAAGAGATGCAGGACCTCAATGTTGTCCTGGATCTCAGTGAGATCAATGCCTTTACTGTTTACAATTCCGGAGACAGTAAGGCGGAATTAAAGATTCCACCCATTCCGGCTTCAATGTCTCCTCAGAGGCCCCTGGGGAAGAAAAAACAAAGCGGATGGAGTGTTAAGGCTGTTTTTAAGGCAGAGAGCGGGACACCGCTTTCCAGGGTTTTCTTCGGGTATAATCCTTCCGGTTCTGCAAGATGGTATCCGGTTCCACCTTCACTTTCCGAACAGAGGGTCGTGCTTTATAACCGAAAAGAAAACAAGCGATACGGTCATTTCATTGGCAATCAGTATAAAGGTGGTTTAACACAGGAAATGGCTTTTGAAAACAGGAGCTCCAGACCTGTTTCGATCTCATATCAGCTTCAGGAGTCAGGCAATCTCCCTGATAATACAAGTGTTCTGCTGCTCGATCAACAAAGTGGAAAATGGCAGAAAAGCGGTACTGTCACTGTGGCAGCAAAAAGTGTGGAGTACAGATTGATTGTGGCAGCCGATGAATCTTACAGAGAAGAATTGGGAAAGGATCTCCTCTCATTTAGGTATTCCATCAAATCGCTTTCTCCGAATCCTTTCAGATCACAGTTAAACATCCGATATACGGTACCTCTTTATTCAAATCACAGGTTGGTTTTCTCAATATTTGACCCGACAGGGAAGCTGGTCTGGAAAAAAGAGGCAGGGAAGGACCTTTCCTGTGGGGAGCATTTCATTTCCTGGAATGGCCTTGATTTACGGAATAAAAGGGTGAAATCGGGCATTTATTTTGTGACTTTTTCGGTACTGGATTCCCGCGGCAGGCCTCATAAGAGGTTTACTTCAAAGATTACTTATCTGCCCTGATTAATTTTGTTCCTCTGAAATGTTTGTTTTAAGGACCGGCACTGGTATTGGTAATCCGGTATCGTGCAAACCAGGAATGATCCGTCTTCAGGCCGATTCTTCGGGCAGAGCATGGAAGTAAGTACTATTTTGTATCAGAATCCAGAACTGATGGAAAAACCGAAGGGACAGATATGTCTTTTGAAAAGCTGATACCGGAAAAGATCTTTGAAGCTGTTGAAGATGCTCTTGGAATAAAGTTGACATCATGTATTTCTACTTTCCCTAGTTACATTAACCGTGTTTATGAACTGGTTGCTGCAGATGGGAAAAGGCTGGTAGTAAAATTCTACCGCCCGGATCGATGGAGCAGGGAAGCAATATTGGATGAGCACAGGTTTGTTCTTGATTGCCAGGAAGCGGAAATTCCGGTTGTTGCACCTGTTACATTGAGAAACGGGGAGACGTTGGGAGAGTTTGATGGTATCTATATGGCGGTTTTTCCCAAACGTTCCGGCCGTCAATTAGAGATAAATGATGACTC
>DAOTAZ010000174.1:0-3096 GCA_035382965.1 Chitinispirillaceae bacterium
GAATAAATATCGTAAACCAGGAAGGCAAGTCGTACGATTCACTGGAAGTAAGGCTGTATTTCAGGGCACAGGAGGGGTTTGAGAAGAATCTTGGAGCGCGGCTTGATATCTGTGTCCTTTACCGCGAAGACGGGTATCAGGAAACAATAGAAGGCGAGTTACGTCAGAGAGTATGGGATAATCTTGTCAAGCAGAAGCCAAAAAAGATGGAGGATACCTACGATCCGACCGACCAGACTTATGCCTATTATCTTACCCTGCCCCTGTGGGATATAGAGATGCATTCTCAATCAAGGATCCGTCTGGATATTATCTTTGTCAGATGGGAACCGGAGAGGGGAATAGATCAGCTCGATGAACCCCCTGTGCATGTGATAAGTGACAGGGACTGGAGTTTCGGACCGCACAGCACAGCACAGGGTGATCCGGTTGATTATCCCGGAGTTCCTGAACTGCCCAAAGATGAGGTTGATAACAGTTATTTTCTTCAGCCGATCAATTATTACGTGACAATTTACCGCAAAGAGGAGTATGTCTGGGGCTATTCTCCATCGAAGGCAGAGCTTGCCACAAAGAAGACTCACTTTGAGCTAACCTCCCAGATTACATCTCCGATAAGTAATCCCAACGCGGATTATTACCTGTATGAGGGATCGGCAAAAACATTGACAGTAAGCGGATATGCAAATGTGACACCGGTTGATGGCAGGATCAATGATATATGGGTAAATGGCGTACGCCTTGACAACCCGTCATCGATGGTTTTCTGGAATGAGGCGAACAAGAACTACGATTTCAATATTCCTGTGCCTGTAAAGAACGGCAGGAATCTGGTTGACGTAACACTTTTCGCGGGACCATCAACGGATTGTGAAGAGTGTTTCGGGTGTGCTGTGACAAATCACAGTTTTTACATTGAGGCGCCTTTTATCCAGCAGTATCCATCAAACCTCTCCATCAGGGATACTGAACTCAAAGTAATAAGTGATACCGCAAAAATAGACACTACGGTTTTCCATATTATCGTGACAGATAAAAACGGGAACCAGAACCGCGGTGCAAAAGATACTCTCTGGGTATCTGTTTACAATCCGATCAACGGTGATTCCCTTGTTGTGAGGGTAGTTGAAACCGCTGATTCGTCGAATGACTTCCAGACCGAGGTGCCCATATCGGTAGTCAGCCTGGATGTATCGCAGAGAGGGCCGAATCAGATTTCAATGACCGGGGGAGACAGGATAAAGATCACCTATATCGATCCCACGGACCCGTCAGATTCATCGACGGCATTTCTCGCGAGCAAGGCCACATTCCCGGTTGCTGTCAGCGGGAGAATCTTTGATGTAAACGGGGACGGTGCAGTTGATGAGATGGAAGTGGTGTACTCGACAGCAATAAAGGAGCTTCCGGATTCCTTTGAGGTTTTCTTCCCCAATTCATCCACCGGCAGAATAGTAAAGATGCCGGCGGATTCAATGTCAATTGTATCCGACAATACTGTCCGTGCTTATTTCCGTCCAAACTTCCAGCAGGGGATTACAGGCTTTTCATCGGGGATGGCCGGGCAGGGGAACTCATTTATCACCCATGGCGGTGCGGTACGCAAGTCCAATTTCCCGCTTCATGATGCGGCAGGACCGGTTCTTACCGGCACGGTTACTCTTTACGAACGTGAGGGACCGGGAGATGATACTCTTGTAATTTCGGTTTCGGAGGCAGTAACGAGTCTGATCGGAAGTGTTCTTGTGTTAACCAAGGGATCGGGTCAATACCCGATAGCTGTAAAGGCGATAATCGGATCTGATCAGGCGACCAATACATTCACCGTACTGGCAAACGCCGGTGAGATACCGATAGCCAGGGGAGATTCGGTTTCCATAGATCCTGCAGGAACCGTAACTGATGCTACCGGCAACCATGCTCATCCGCAGAATCCACGTATCGAGATTGTTCTCAAGGAGCTGCCGCCGCGTGTGACAGGAGCGTTTTACAAGGATTTGGATCTGGACGGTAAAATTGACTATGTAGAGGTGGCCTTTCATAAAGACATAAGTAAAGAAAATCTTGCCGCCGGATTATACTGGAACACAAATTCGATGGTGGTGGTGCCTCAGGACAGCATCTTTTATCCCGGAGCAGATCAGAAAGTGATAGGCATGAGGATAGAGGGGCTTCTTACCGACACTCAGATAGTAACAGGCGGGATGATGCATTTTTCGGGAGTACACAGTTCATTCCCTAACAGCAGTCTGGAGATTGGTGTGGCTGACAGTGCAGCACCGGTAATAATCTCGGCTGTCTATGCTCCGTCTGTGACTGAATCCGAATCTCTTCAGGACACATTGACAGTAGAGTTTTCAGAGCCGGTTACTATCGTACCGGGAGTGCCTTTTATTCTGACCTCGAAGGAAACCGGGACGACTTACACTTTTTCGGGTGAGTTATTGAGGGAGAGCGGAAACAAGTCGCACATTTACCTGATCACGGCCATAAATGGAGCCACTTTCCCATCAAGCCGCGATTCTATCCGCATCGACCCGTCATCCGGTATGGCTGACAACAAGGGAATAGTGCAGGACAATCCGGGCAACCGGAATGCTCCTTTAAAGGTAAAGCCGCTGTCGTTTACAATAAAGATAGATGTCGGTCCAAACCCGCTGGTGCATGGAAAATCGTTTGTAGCGGATAACGGTGATTTACCTCCTGGAATCGCGGGTCTTCCCGGGATGGTGATCAGGGTTGTTCCGTTTTCACGGATAGAGACGACGGGTGATTTCAGTGGGAAAGTCGATATTTTGGATCAACTGGGAAACAGGGTTATAAGTGGAGACCTGGTGCCTGGAAGTGGGAGTGCAAGCAGCATGTACTTTCACTGGAACGGGCGTAACCGCAAGGGGAGAGATGTGGGAGTTGGGGTATATATGGCGGTTATAAGGGTTACGTTGAGGGATGGTGAGACGCAGACTACGAGGATGTATTTGGGGGTGAAGAGATAGTTTTTGGCAGTTTTGGCTGTGGCATTAATGCCACAGCCATTGAAGAAAAGCCCGTTTAAACGGGCTTTTTTTTGCTAGGGGCTGGCATTTATGCCGCCCA
>DAOTAZ010000174.1:3196-7248 GCA_035382965.1 Chitinispirillaceae bacterium
AAAAGCCCGTTTAAACGGGCTTTTTTTTGCTAGGGGCTGGCATTTATGCCGCCCAAAAATGTGGTTTTTTGCTAGGGGCCAACATTCCATCAAAAAAACCCTCAATTTCCATTTTCCCAAAACGAAATCGGTTTTCAGTCTTTTTTCTCAATTTGGAAAAACCATTTTTAAATTCAGATTAGTTCCGGATTAGAGGTTGCCCTCAGGAGCGATAAGTCCCCTCAGGTTTTTCCTTCTGTCCATTTTAACCACCTTCTCAATGAAGACTTAAAATATGCCAGTTACCATTTCTCATCCTGCGTTGTCTGTTCCTATGAGGCGTTTCGGCCTGTTTACATCCGCCCTGGTTCTGGGAAGCATGATTCCTGATTTTGAGTTTTTTCTGCGGCTTTCAGATGGAAAAGCGATAGGACATACCATTCCGGGGGTTTTTATCTTCTGTCTCCCGGTGGGACTGATTTCGCTTTTTGTCTTCCATAAACTGATCAAATTTCCCCTTTTGTCATTAATTCCACATAATCATCAGGTAAGACTATTCCCTGTCGCACAGAGATTCAGGTTTTTTCCATTGAGCAACTTTATCAAAATTGTTCTCTCACTTGTGCTCGGGGCTTTTTCCCATCTTTTGTGGGACAGTTTGACTCATCATGATGGATGGATAGTGCAGATGTTTCCTGTATTAAACAGTCCCGTATTTGTTTTTCCACAGGGGACAATGAGAGTCTACTACATTCTGCAGTATGCCGGCTCATTGGCCGGTATTGTTATAATGGTTTACTGGTATCTTAGATGGTACTGGCAGGCAGAACCTCTGAGACATATTATTCCTCACAGATTCAAATTCGCGAAGAAGATTGCCATTGGTTTTGGAATAGGCAGCTTTACAATTTGTGGAGGGTTTGGGTATGGTTTTTTTACGGTTCCTCATTTGAAAACGGTAGAGATGGTAAAAAGGTTTATAACTCACACCTCGATTGCATCCATGAGCAGCCTTATGGTGGCACTTCTTACATTTGGGATCTTGTGGCACTATTTTATTCCTCACCACAAGAGAACAAAAAAGGCCCACGGGAATGAACTGAACCTTCGGCAGAAAGTTTCCCCTGTAAGTCAGTAGAACCATATCAGCTCTTTCAGTTAGGCTTTTCCTTCATTTTAAATCCCTGAAAAAATGGTAAGAAAATTGCTTCATCTTCATGGCTGCAGGCCAGTAATTCTCATTCTGGGAAAGGACAAGTATTATGAGGATAAAGCATTTTGCCGTTTCAGTTCTTCCGGTTGCAGCGGTTTTATTCTTGTTTTGCGGGAATTATCCTTCCAGCCTGGAATCTAAAAATGGATCGTTGGTGATCAGAGCCCAGATTCTGCAAAGCAATCTTGCCAAAGCATCGGAATCGATGCTGACTACCTATGACAGCGTGGTGGTAGTAGTCAGCGCGTCTGACATAGGTACAATGCGGAGGAGCAAAAAGATCACTTCGGGAGAATTTCTCTTTACGGATACGTTTCCGGGTATCCCATCCGGAAGTAACCGGAAAATCACAGTTACCACTGTAGATAAGAGCGGATTTACGGTGCATGTAGATTCTGTGGGTTCCAGGACAGTGCGGATATATCCGGGATCGGTTTCAGATGTAAACGCTGTCCTTGTCCCGGCGGTGGGCTCGATCTATTTACAAATAGCTGGTATTCCGACATCGGTGGATTCCATTTTCGCATCTTTTGTCTCAAATGATACAAGCTGGGTAGTGCATGTCGCCAGAAATACAAGAGTTTTCATCAGTATAGATAAAATTCCCAACAAAACCAAAGGCACACTCTATGTATCCGGTGTAGGATCCGGGGGTGATACTATTTACACCGCATCGAGGGATCTGACATTCAATGCTCTTTCAAACAGTTCTGTTACTCTTGAATTCAAAGGCCTTCCGGGAAATCTTTCCCTCAATCTTTCGATTTATGATCCGGGAATAACTTTGGTATCTGGAAGTATGGATGGATTGAATATCGCGGATTCGGAAAGCGGTATTCTGTTTATAACCGAGTTAATGTACAAAGTTGATAAAGCAGAATATGTGGAAATTTACAATCCAGGAACAGATTCGCTTTTTCTCGATACACTTTTGGTAGTGCTTGATAAAACAATAAATACAATTACAGATGTGGAGATAGAAGGAAAAGGTTTTTATGTGTTTGGAAGAGGAGATGGCTCCTGGATTGATCAGTCAAATTCATTTCTTAACCTGTCAGCATCCGGTAACTGGATCGCATTACTGAGCAAAGACTCTACTGTGATTGATCAGGTGATCTTTACCGGTGAATCCAACAAAATAGAATGGCCGGTAGTAAAGGACAGCAGATCAATTGAGCTTGTCAATAAGTCATACGATGCCCTTTCTAATAATTTCGGAAGAAACTGGCGGGAATGTCCTGTTTTTTATGATTCAGCGGGGTGGTATGGGACACCAGGGTTTTAAGGTGGAATAAACCTCTGATTATGAGAAGATTTCTCCTCAAAGATTCGTCGAAATGACAAACTAGTCGTCTGATGAAGAGGCACTTCGATCTAATCAGGGAGCAGAAAAGGTTACTCTGGCGTAGACATAAGCGATAGATTCACTTAATACCGATCTTACTCCCTCGCTGAACATCCACCATCGCGATGGATCGTAATCGCGGTTTTCGGTGGAGATCACTCCTACTCTGAATTTTTTGCCTAATGCTTTACGAAAAAGATAAGCTGATCTGCGGGAGTGCACACTGAATGAGAAAAGATCTATGACACAGGAATCTTTATCGAGAAGAAAATCCTTGACTGTGAGCGCGGACTGCCAGGTACGATCTTTCCTGGTGTGCGGCGAGGGAAGAGAAATAATCTGCTTTTCTGGAATACCAAGCTCTTTCAATGTGGCTGCTGCCAGTTCGGCAAGAGTATTATATTCCCTTAAATAAGAACCCTGCTTAAGTGGGCCCCCTGTGGAAATAAGCATTCTGTAATCACCCTCCCTGAAAACCCTTGCAGCTTCCTCCAGACAATAGTCAGGAATCCATCCCTCAACTATCAGAATACTTCCTCCCAGAGGTCTGTTTACTGAAAGGAAATTATGTACATTCAGGAAAAAAACACAACCGGAAATAAGAACAACAGAAACAATCAGCACCCATCCGGTAAGGGTTGGGACACTGCATTGAGTTTTTTTAAGGAGTTTTGGAAATTTCATACCATGATTTGCCTGATTAGATATTGACCTTGATTCGCATGATTAAAGGATTACCTGTTTTGATATTGATACCGATGCCAATTCCGATACCGACCCCGAGCCGGAGAAGACAGTTTTCTTGTTTAAACAGCAAATATTGTATATTAGTTCTGTATCTTACTTCTCTAAAAATTTCCCTTTTCCGGTTCAATAACAGAACGGCTTATCTCATAATGTTAAAACTACTCTCTGTAATCCCAGTCTGTGCGGTTTTTGTACTTAGTTCAAGTTCGGCGAAAACTTTACACTATGTTGCCGAATCCAACATCTGGAATGACACATCACTTACCATATTGTATCTCCCTCTTAAATCGATCAAATCGGAATATATCGATAATACATCATTGAAACCGGAAGTGGAATACAGTGATTCTTTTTACACCAAAGCTGCAAACGCGCTTGTGCTTTTTGAGCTTTCCCGGATATTCAAAGTAACCGATCAGCATCCGGATTCCACAGAAAAAGTGCCGCAAATAGAGGAATACTGGTCAACTCTGGTAAAAAGTGAAACATCAGAGGATACGGTCAGTGAACTGATTGCGGGTATAGCGAAGGAGTACAATTCGGATCTGGTTGCGGTTCCATACAGTTGCTCCATAAAACACAGCGCGGTGAGGCAGAAAGGGTGGAGAGACGGTAAATATGAGGGATCGTATGTGCGTCCTGTCACCTATTCAGCTAATGCGCAATTTCACGTTCAAATATGGAGCAAGGATGGAAAATTGCTTTACGAAAAGATAGGACTGGGGGCTGCAGGAAGGCCGATATTTTATTCTATGTTTAAGAAAAGAA
>DAOTAZ010000175.1:0-7235 GCA_035382965.1 Chitinispirillaceae bacterium
GAGAAATCGCTCTTTCTCTGGAGCTTGGCAAATACCTGATCTTCGGCCCCTCGGAGGAGAAATCCGGCGGCAGAAATCGGCTGTCAACTCTATCCAACGCTTTCGAGGCGGTTCTGGGGGCGGTTTTTCTGGATGGAGGGCTGGAGAAGGCGAAAGCGGTTCTGGCGAAATATCTTTTCGGGAGGATTCCCGAATTTTTGAAAGATGAGCGTAATATCAACTTCAAGAGCCGTATTCTGGAACTTTCCCAGAAAGACGGGTTCGGTATACCAAGGTATGAGACAATCGCTGCTTCCGGGCCTGATCATGCAAAGGAGTTCCGGGTAAGGATCGATATCGCAGGATTGCCGATGGGTGAAGGGACTGGCCCTAATAAAAAGATAGCTCAGCAGAAAGCTGCACAGATTGCAATAATGAACTACAATAAAAAAGAGATAATTTCCCGTCTCAAAGGAGCAGGTAAAGATGAACTGGTTTCTGACTGAAGAACAACAGATGATTGTTGAAACGGCACGTGAGATAGCGCAGAAGAAAATCCTTCCGGTACGCGAGAAGTACGACCATGAGGGGATTTTCCCATGGGATGTTGTGGAGGCTCTGGCAAATGCTGATATGTGCGGCCTTTACATTCCTCAGGAGTACGGTGGATTCGGCGGTGGAGTTTTTGAACTGTGTCTGGCTGTAGAGGAGCTCTCCAAAGTCTGCGGTGGTATCTCACTGGCTATGGCTGCAACCGCGCTTGGAACTTTCCCTATTCTGCTTTTTGGCAATGAAGAACAGAAACAGAAGTATCTTCCTGGAATCGCAGCCGGTAAGACAATTGCCGCTTTTGGACTTACTGAAGCGAATGCAGGTTCTGATGCTCTGGGTATGAAAACAACTGCAGTTCTTGATGGAGATCACTATGTGTTAAATGGCACAAAGCAGTGGATCACAAACGGTGAAAACGCTTCTGTGTACACGGTGATGGCCAAAACCAATCCTACCAAGGGAGCACGTGGTATCAGTGCTTTTATTGTTGAGAAAGGTACCCCGGGTTTTACTTTTGGTAAACATGAAGATAAAATGGGTATCAGGGCATCGAGTACAACCGAACTGGTATTCCAGGACTGCCGTATACCAAAGGAGAATCTGCTGGGCAGAGAGGGTATGGGTTCAATTGTTGCAATCAACACCCTGAACTATTCCCGTCCTGGTGTTGGAGCACAGGCTCTGGGAATCGCTGCCGGAGCGCTCGAGGATGCGATTATTTATTCACGTCAGAGAGTGCAGTTCGGGCAGTCAATCTCCTCTTTCCAGGCTGTTCAGCACATGCTTGCAGATATGGCTACTCAGGTGGAAGCTGCAAGAGCTCTGCTTTATTCAACCGCGAAGACTATCGATGCAGGTGAGAAGCATTTCGCAAAAGAATCTGCGATGGCAAAGCTTTTCTGCTCCGATGTCGCGATGAAAGTAACAGTGGATGCAGTACAGGTAATGGGTGGTTACGGTTACATGCGGGAATATCCCATGGAGAAACGCATGCGTGATGCGAAGATTACCCAGATTTACGAAGGTACAAACCAGATACAGCGTAATGAGATTGCATTGCAGCTTATCAAAGGTGCTGCTTCCGCATGATCTTCCGGGGTGGCGATACCGCCACCCCTTTTCAGCTTCAATTCCTCCAGTATTCCAGAACCTGACCAGCGGAGTTAAATGTGAAATCCAGGAAAATCGAAATAGCGCCATCCATTCTCTCTGCGGATTTCCGCAGTCTTGAACGTGAAGTCAAATCGGTGCAGGATGCCGGAGCGGACAGAATTCATTGTGATATCATGGACGGGCATTTTGTGCCTAATCTGACCTTCGGGCCTATTGTTGTGGAGGCGGTCAAAAAGTGCGTCTCGATTCCTCTCGATGTGCATCTTATGATCTCCAATCCTGACAAATACATCTCCAGTTACTGTGATGCCGGAGCTGATATCCTTACGGTTCATGCTGAGACCTGCACCGATCTGGGATCTGTAATAGAGGAGATCAGGAAAAAGAAGGTTCGCGCAGGTGTGACTGTCAACCCTGACAAGCCTGTCGATCTGTTTATTGATTTGATCGATAAGATCGACCAGGTACTTATCATGACTGTTTATGCCGGTTTTGCCGGACAGAAGTTTATACAGGAAATGACAGGCAAGATAAAGAGCGTTTTTGAAACGATCTCTGCCAGGGGATTGTCAACGGATCTGCAGGTTGATGGAGGGATTAACGACAGTACCGCAGCAATCTGTGCCGGATACGGTGCCAATGTGTTTGTTGCCGGAAGCTATATTTTCGGTGCACAGGATTACCGTGAAAAAATAGAGGCGATCAGAAATGCGGCAAAGGCATCACAGGCTTAGGGCAGCTCTTCAATCAGCTTTAGCTGCTTCATTGCCCTTTCTTCTTTTCTGCATTGGAAATACAGCTCAGCCTGAATTTCCCGATCCCATAGAATTTGAAAGCGTATGGCAGTATCTGAAGGTCTACAGCATCTACCAGGACAGCAGTATTTACCAGGACAGAATTCCTGAAGACCCTTTTCTCTACAGTTCTCCGGAAGAGATGCTCGAATCATTTAATGACACCCTTCGGGGACACAACTACACAGATTATATAGACTCAGCATCTTACCACTCAGCATCATTATCAGAGAAAGCTGATGAGGAAGTCACATTCAGGGCTATAAATGACACCACGGGATTAATCCGTATAAACAGTTTCAGCACTGATGTCACATATAAACAATTTTTATCTTTTCTTCCCGCTATAGAAAGTTACAGGAATCTCATTGTAGATCTGAGGGGTAACACAGGTGGAGATATTGAAGAGATGGATTCTATTATAGAAGCCTTTCTTCCTGCAGGTAAAGAGTATATTCTGGCAAGGGAGCGTAAATATGATAAGAGGTCTCATAAAGCTGAAACCCTTGAATGGCATCCTTGGGTCACCAAAAGAGCTGCCCGGAAGGAACTGGAGAATAAGAATATTACAGTACTTGTAAATGATAGAACTGCCAGTGCATCGGAAATCCTGGCTGCAGCCTTGAAGGATTGTTATCCTGCGAAGCTTGTCGGACAGAGGACTTACGGTAAAGCAATTGGCCAGATAATTCTCCAGAGGAGGGACCACCGGCCTACTCTGCAGATCACTTATCTGCAACTCCGTCGTATAAACGGTGATGATTACCACAGGGTTGGAATACAACCGGATTCTCTTGCTTTTACAAAACAGATTCCTGCTTTGGGCAAAACCTATGCGGCAGGATATAAAATCATATCAGAAGATGATTTATAACCGGTGGATTACTGAAATCACTTCCTGCCCGTAATCCCTGGATACAGATTCCCGGAAATATATGTCTGCAAAGTTAACAATAGAAAAGATGGTTTACGGTGGGTATGGGCTTGCACGTACCGGATCGGGTGTGGTGTTTGTACACGGTGCATTACCCGGAGAGGAAGTCGAGGTTTCGGAAGAGTCCAGGGTCAATGGTTCGACTATTGCCATTGCCAGAGAAATCCTCAAAGCATCTCCAGCAAGACGGGAGCCGCCATGCAGGTATGCGGGAGAGTGTGGAGGGTGTGACTGGCTGCATATAGAATATTCGGAACAGTTGCTCTGTAAAAAGGAGATCCTCATTGACTGTTTCAGACGAATAGGGAAACTTGAAATACCCGAACCGCAGGTTTTTTCCTCTCCCCAGACCGGATACCGTATCAGGGCCCAGATAAAGGTAAGCCGCAGTGCTTCAGGTTTCTTCAAAAAAAAGACAAACGAGATAGTGGAAATCCGGAATTGTCCACTACTTTCTGATTCTCTGAATTCTTTGTTGGAAAGCGACCTGTCAGGCCGGTTGAATCCGGAAAAAACGGTCAATTTCAAGGTCATAGCAGGGGAAAATGGAATAGCCTCTGTTCCGCCTCTCAAGAACCTGACATCCGATAAAACTGAGATCCGGGCAGGAGAGAGTGTTTTTATAGTGAATGGCAACAGCTTTTTTCAGGGTAACCGCTATTTACTCGAGCAGATGGGACACTGGGGAGCCTCAGAGGATACAGATAGAGGAAATCTTGTTGATCTCTACGGAGGTGTTGGTTTCTTTTCGGTGATGATGGGAAAAGGCTTTAAGAAGATTGTTCTTGTCGAATCGTTGAGAGAGAACATACTTGAAGCAGAGAGAAATTTCGAACTTAATAGATTTTCTAATTTTAAAGTTGTGCATTCAGAGGTGGAAAAGGCTTTTACTGCTGTTCCTTCAGAACCTGACTTGCTCATTGTCGATCCTCCCAGACCCGGGCTGACCAGAAAGGCCAGGGAAGCAGTCCGGAGTATCAAAGCACAGGAAGTTCTATATGTTTCCTGCAATCCTTCGACACAGGCCAGGGATGTGCATTTTTTTGTAAAGGAATGCGGGTACAGAATAAAAAGATCTGCCCTCTTTGACCTCTACCCCAACACTCATCATCTTGAATCGCTGATGCTGCTTGCAAGGGATTAAGCCGGCATTATCCTGTATTTTTTTACCTTCATCACCGGGTAGTATGATTCCTTTGCTTCTTGCAGGCCCGGATTACCCAGATCCTGTTCCCGGTTAACAAAACGGGTTCCGGAGAGTTCATTGCTGCAGAATAACTGATTGATTGCCGCATAAATTCCATGGAACTCACTGCTGGCCTTTTCAATGTGAATCACTGCGGTGTCCCTGTTGAGCATCTCTCCGAATGTAAATGCCTCCACTCTTCCGTTGATCCTGATAACCGCTCCCATCAACTGGAATTTCCTGTAATTGAGGATAATTTCACGTGTGGAGATCCATTCCGCCCTGAGAGCCGGGGTGATGGAGCAGTGGTGATCCCTGCACCAGCGGTCGCAAAAATCAAGACAGTCGCGGGTCAGTGATTCGGTAAATGGTTCGTAGGTAAATGAATATTCTCTTAAAAAACGGTTAAGATGGTTTCTCTTGGAGTGATACTTCCGTCCCTGAAGACTGGAAAGGTCTTCTGTCCTGTAAACATAATCGAAATGCTCTCTTGTGGGTTCGATTTGAAAACTATCGTTTTCCCTGAGTTCATCGATAAGACGCTGGTCTGCTCTGATAATGCAAGGGGTGGATTTGTTGTCCGGAGAGGAGAGCCAGTTGAGGAATACTTCGACTATATGCCGTCTAGGGCCGTTTCCTACCGGTTGATAGCCGAAAGTACTTCCTCCCTCATCCACGGTGACAAGCAGAAAATCATCAAGCACAGACCATCTGAAATTGTAATACTTTCTCCATAAAAAAAGATTTGTAAAGGACATCTCTGATGTTTCCGGTTGATAATCCCGGAAAAAAGGCTCGATGAGAGCCCGGTCTTTAAGCTCCAGAGGTTTAAAATCCGGAAAAGGTGGGTATTTTGTCATTTTTGTCCGGTTTCTTTTTCGGGGTTGGTATCTTACTATCGATACCGATACTGATGCCGATACCGATGCCGATTTTGAGTGGTATAGCAATCAGTGAAATCAGGTTAATCAGTGGTCAAAGATCATCGAATTTTGCCGCCATTATAAAATCATTCATGGTGAGGCCTCCGACTTTGTGGGAATAAAGATCCACGACAAGATTGTTGTAGTACAGATGTAAATCAGGGTGATGTTGTTCTGATTCCGATATCTCTGCAATTTTCCTGATCAGCCTCACAGCATCCATAAATGTTTCCGTCTTGATAGTTTTTGTTAGTTTGTGAGTCTTTTCCCTGTCAATTTCCCATCCCTTTAGCTCCCTGAGAAGCTCTTCCTCCTGATTCTGATCTAAAGCCCTGGTGTTTTTATCCAGTGGAGTGCAGTGTTTTTCCTTCAGACTCATTATTTCCTCCCGAATTTCTGTTTCCACATTCTCTCAATGAACGCCGATCTTCCGGATCCTGTTTTGTAGGCCTGATAATGCTGCGGATTTTTCTGATAAAACTCCTGATGATACTCCTCGGCAGAGTAAAACCTGGAAGCCGGTACAATTTCTGTGACAATCGGTTTGTCGAACATTCCTGACTTCTCAAGTTCCATTTTTGATTTTTCCGCCAGTTCTTTCTGTTTCTCATTATGATAGAAGATCGCTGTACGGTATTGAGTGCCTTTATCGGAAAACTGCTGATTCTTTGTTGTCGGGTCGATATTCCTCCAGAAGATTTCGAGCAGTTCTTCGTATGAAACCCTTTCCGGATCAAACTCTATCTCTATAGCCTCGGCGTGACCTGTTCTGCCGCTGCTGACATCCTCATAGGTAGGGTTTTCTTTTGTGCCTCCGGTATAACCGACTCTGGTCGAAATTACACCTTCTGTGGCATCGAAAGGCCCCTGCATACACCAGAAACATCCACCGGCGAATGTCGCCAGTTCGGTTTTTTGTGACATGATACACCTCCTTCTAGTTATACGTCTTTATGAATGTCGGTATTTTTTTGCCATTCTTTGGGAGGTTTAGATGCTGATTTAGGATGTATATTCCATCTATGCCAAAAAAAATAGCGGTGCTTATGCCCAATTGGGTTGGTGATTTTGTGATGGCGCTTTCAGTAGTTGAAAGGAAAGCAAAGCAACCTGAGAGTTCTGTTGTCCTTATAGTCCCGGAGAAACTCTCCGGTCTGGGAAAGCTGCTAAGCCCGCTTCCTCAGATTGAATACAAAAGGGGAAACCGGAAAGATTTTCTGAATTCTGTTTCCGAAATAAAAAAGGCTTCTTTTGATGCCTTTTATTTGTTTCCCCACTCCTTTTCCTCCGCCTGGTTTGCTTTCAGAGCCGGAGTGCCTCTGCGGCGGGGTATCTCTTCTGAACTGAGGGGATTTCTGCTTACGGACAGGCTGCCAGGGAGGTTGGCTAACAGGAATGAGCATTTCACAAAAGAATACTCCTCGGTACTCGATGTACCCTATGCCAGCCCTGAAGAGTGGAAAGGGGATTTGAGGATAGAAGCAGACCCGAAATACAGTGGTGCGGTTGTGTTATGTCCGGGGGCTGCTTATGGTCCGGCAAAGCAGTGGCCGGAATTCAATGTTCTGGTAAGATTGATGCACGATTCAAAGATAGTTATTCTGGGGGATAAGCGGGACAAGGAGGTATCATCCAAAATCGCCAGACACATGCTTCACAAGGTCACGGATTTATGCGGAGAGACAACTCTTGAGGAGGTTGTCTCGATCATTGCCGGGGCTTCGGTTGTTGTTTCAAATGATTCTGGTTTGATG
>DAOTAZ010000176.1:0-7070 GCA_035382965.1 Chitinispirillaceae bacterium
AAGGATCTGTCCTGAGAAGGGTTATCATATCGCCATAGATGCTGCCAGGAGGGCCAATGTGCCTCTTCTGATTGCGGGAACGGTTTTCCCTTATGCGGAGCACAGGGATTATTTCCGTGCCGAAATAGAGCCAAGACTTGATGGTTTCCGGTACAGGTACATCGGCAGTGTGGGGCCGGAGGAGAAAAAGAGATTGCTTGGTGTTGCAGGATGCCTGCTTGTGCCATCACTTGTAAATGAAACGAGTTCTCTTGTGGCAATGGAGGCTCTTTCTCTGGGTGCTCCTGTGATCGCTTTCAGAAACGGTGCCCTGACGGATATTGTCCAGGATGGAGTAAACGGGTTTCTGGTGGATGATGTGGTGGGGATGGCGGAGGCGATAAGGAGGGTTGATCAGATAGATCCTGTGAAGTGTTATGAAATTGCAAAGAAGAAATACAATGTTGAACGAATGATCAGCCGCTATTTTGACATTTACAAAATGCTGATCGGAAGCGGCAGGAACAGTCTTTACGGGCATTCTGTTGATGACAACAATCAGTTCAGGGATTGCGCATGAGCAGAATTGTAGAGATAGGTGAAGACAAACTGGAAGGTTTTAGAGGGGAGTGGACAGAGTTATTTGCGGCATGCAAGGATTCCACTCCTTTTCAGCATCCTGAATGGATAATCCCCTGGTGGAGGAATTTCGGTGGAAGCACATTCAAGATGGCTGCTTTTTACGATAGTGGTGTTCTGGCCGGGCTGGCCCCGGTTTTTATTTACAGAGCAGATGACAAGATACGCAGGGCTTGTTTCACAGGGACCGGAATAAGCGATTATCTCAATATCCTGGCCTCCTGCGGAAATGAGAAGCGATTTGCGGTGATGTTTTCCGAATATCTGGCAGAAATTTCGGATCAGTGGGATGAGTGTGATCTGCAGGATATCCCGGAGGGCAGTGCGCTTCTGTCGCTTGACTTTTCCAGGGAGTTCCTTGTGGAAAAGGGGAAATGGAACGTGTGTCCATATCTGGAGCTGCCTGTGAGTCCCGTGATGTTTGAGTACTGTTTCCCAAAGAAGCTTCGGAAAAATATCCGTGCAGTTTCCAGGGAGCTTTCCAGATCTGGTGGGTTTCGTATCGAGATTGCGGAAAAGGGTCAATTGAATCTTTTCCTTTCTGAATTGTTCAGGCTTCACGAAGCGAGATGGGCAAGCAAACACCAGCATGGGGTACTTGATGGCGAGATGCTGAAGAGATTCTATATCGAATCTGCGCCGGGGCTTCTGGAGAGCGGTCTGCTGCGGCTTTACCTGTTAAGATTCAGGGATAAGGCGATTGCAGGGTATTATGTGCTTTCCACAGGAGATCGGGCTTATGCATATCTGGGAGGATTTGATCCCTCTTTCAGCGATTTCAGCCCTGGAGCGCTTGCGCTTTTTCACGTTATAAAAGATTCACTCGACAGAGGAGCAAAGATCTTTGATTTCATGCGCGGGGGGGAAGCGTACAAATACTACTGGGGACCAAAGGAGAAGCATAATTACAGAATCGTAATCAGAAAAAGGAAAACATAGATGATATCCAGTGTCTTTTTCGGGGTCGGTATCGGCATCGTCTTAACAATTTAATCATCTTAAATCAGGATAATCAGGTTATCAGTGGTAACTTTATTATTGATTCGTCATGGCCATTGTCCTCATGTCGGCAATTACCTTGCCGGAAGGTCTCCCGGAATTCATCTTGACAATAAGGGAATGCGGGAGGTGAGATCACTTGCGGACAGGATAAGAAGGATTCATCTGGATGAGATAGTTTCAAGCCCTCTGGAGAGGTCTGTGGAAACAGCGTCTGTTATTGCTGAGGGGAGGGGGCTGGAGGTAAAAATCAGCGATGCGGTAACTGAGGTTGATTGTGGGGAGTGGACAGGGAAGAGTTTCGGGGAGCTTGAGAAAGATCCTGTGTGGATATCTTTTAACAAATACAGGAGTATTACAAGGATACCCGGAGGGGAGATGATTATCGAGGTTTTATCCAGGATGAGCCGGTTTATGGAGGAGAAGCGCAGGGAGGGAGAGGGGGTTGTGGCCATAGTAAGTCATGGAGATCCTATCCGTGCTGTTTTTACTCACTACCTGGGACTGCCTGTGGATTTCATGTCCCGGTTCGAGGTTCATACCTCTTCGGTCAGTGTAATTACTCTGGATGATTACGGCGCGAGTTTAAAGTGTCTCAACCACACAGGTACATTGAATGAAAAAGGGCTGGCATGATTGTTTACCGCAATTACCGGCAACCTGTTCCTGTCAAGAAGTGTATCTCAAGGATCAGGAAAATTATTGGAAGGATCAGGGGGCAGCTTTATCCTGACTATCAGGATGCCATCTCTTTACTGATAGAGTGCGGCGAACTTGAGACAGGTATAACCGATCTTCTGTTTCCGGACAGGGACAGCATCTTTTCCACCAGAACCGAAATGCTGCGGAAATTCTCGCTTATAGCGGGCCGGGCGGTATGCAGGTTGTGGGGGAGACAGAAATTAGATCAAAGTGAAATAGACAAAGCGGAAGAGATTCTTTCTGAGATCGAATCATGGGAAATAAGGAGTATTCTGCTGAGTGTTCCTGAGGGATTTGCTTATTACAGTTTGTATCCTGAGGTTTATATTGAGGCCGCTTGCCAGTTTAGGAGTGTTATCTCGACTGAATCGGTTCTGGTAATAGGTTTACGGAGCATAGGCACATCGCTCTCCTCTCTGGTGAGTGCCCAGTTGGAGCTGATGGGGTGCAGTGTAAAATCATTCACTCTCCGTCCGAGGGGACATCCTTTTTCGAGGAGCGCTCAGATTGACAAAGAAACAGAGGAGTATATCTCCGGCTGTAAGGACAGTTTTATAGCTGTTGTGGATGAGGGGCCGGGGCTCAGCGGGTCATCACTGGGCGGAACTCTTGAAATGCTCAGGGGAATTGGTTTAACAGAGGAGAGAACAGTAATTTTTCCGAGCTGGATTCCTGACAGCAACCGGTTTATAAATGAAAATGCGTGTAAACTGTGGCCAAGGTACAGGAAATTTGTCGGAAGTTTTGATGAACTGTGGGTAGAGAGCGGCAGGCTTCAGAGCGGTTTTGGCATGGAGATAGAAGGAAACCTCTCTGCAGGAATGTGGAGGTCCCTGTGTTATTCATCGGAAAAGGATTATCCCGGAGTTCATCCACATCATGAAAGGAGAAAATATCTCCTTCGCACGGAAAACTCTCTTTATTTGGCTAAGTTTGCGGGGTTGGGGAGATACGGGGTTGATCTGGCAGAGAGGGCAGAAAAGTTTGTGGGGACTGAGTTCTGTCCTACAGTGGAAAAGATCTCCGATGGGTTTGTGGTGATGGAGTATCTGGATGGCAGGCCGGTATGTCCGGATGACGTAAATGACAAGTTCCTTGAAAGAACAGCATCGTACTGTGCTTTTATCAGAACTCATTTTCCATCATCGCTGACAGTCACTCTTGACGAAATGCAGGAGATGATTCTTGAAAACGTGAGGGAAGGAATGGGGGTGGAATGGTGCAAACGTGTTGAGAGTGCCTGCAGGGTACCGGTGGAGTATTACGGGATGGAACCTGTGGAGATTGACGGCAGGATGATGCCGCATGAGTGGATATTGACAGATAAAGGAATATTCAAAACCGACCATCTGGAACATCATTGCGACCAGTTTTTCCATGGCAGCCAGAATATCGCATGGGATATCGCGGGTTTCTGTGAGGAGTTTGGGTTGTCGAAGCAGCAAAGAGATGTCTTTACAGAGATGTATATGGAGAAAACGGGTGATACATTATTTCAAAAAAGACTTCCATTCTTTACTATAGCATATCTGGCATTCCGTCTGGGGTATGTATCTCTGGCAGTGGATTCTCTCAGAGGCAGTGATGATTGCGGCAGGTTTGAGAAGTTGAGAAACAGGTATAAGGAACGGTTACAGGAGATGCTTCTGAACTATTAACCTGGAGAGTGTGTTTATGGGCAGTTTGACAGAGCAGATAGAGAAGCTTGGTCCCTGGTTTCATAATCTGCACCTGCCGGATGGGAGCATGACTGCCCCGGATCATCCGCTGGGGGATTTTCCATTCTACAAATGGAAGGAGATCTCTCCGTTTCTGCCGGATATCAGTGGGTGGAAAGTACTTGACATCGGATGCAATGCCGGGTTTTACAGCTTTGAGCTGGCAAAGATGGGTGCAATTGTGAGGGGAATTGATATAGACCAGCACTATCTCGATCAGGCATCGTGGGCAGCATCCCAGTATGGGCTTCAGGACATAATTCAATTTAAAAACATGCAGGTTTACGACCTGGCTGGTACGGATGAGAAATTCGATCTGGTGTGGTACATGGGTGTTTTTTACCATCTGCGATACCCGTTTCTCTCCCTTGATATCGTCTCCAGGATAACATCGAAGATGATGGTGTTTCAGACACTGACTCTTCCGGGAACAGAGACTTATCTTGAGAGGAAGAATATCGAGCTTTTCGAAAGAGAGGTGATGAATCAGGAGGGGTGGCCGAGGATGGCGTTTATTGAACACAGTCTTGCTGATGATCCGACCAACTGGTGGGCTCCTAATCACTGTGCGGTGATGGCGATGTTGCGTGCGACAGGTTTCAGGGTGATTGTGCGCCCATCGCATGAGGTGTACATTTGCGAAAAGGAAGAAACTGAGATGGACAGTGAGGACATGAGGGAGAAGGAGTATCTGGCGGCTACCGGTCTGGGGAGGGTTGGGAGCTTTAAGGAAGAGGAGAAAAAATAATCACCCTATGCGAAGGATAAATAGCCTTGAAAGGGTGTATAAAACATCGTAAATTTGCACTTTACTCTTTATAACCCCATCATGTAAGAAATAGCAGAGAAGAGCAGGCTATACTTACTGCAGTTCCCACCTGAAATAAGCCTTCCCATTGCGGTCTGATTCGAAATCCCGTTCCACTATCTCCCGTTTCTCAGATATGACCACCAGGTCTTTGCGCTTTTCGTAGTGCTGACGGTTAAAGATGAAACGGCTGAGGTATTTTCCTTCTGTTGAGAAAACTATCATCTCTGCCCAGTTGTCAAGGTCAACCCTGACAAATACCTCATTGGTATTTGTGACTTCAACAACTCTGGCACACATGATTACATCCCCGAACCCATAGAACAGTCTTGCGATCTCGCCTTTTTCTCCCTGGTTGAGGCTGATGGTGTAGGGGCACCAGGAGGTGTTGACTCCAGCGATCGAGTCCTGCATTTTCTGCAGTTCAGCGGGGAGTGCGCTCTGGGTACGGGAGAGTTTAGTCCTGAGCGTTTCATCGGTGTAGCGATGAACTGTTACGAAGTATCCTTTGCGGGTGGTTTGTTCATTATCAAGGAAGTTTACATCTTTACCACTCAGGAGGATCACCTCGGGTCTGATCCCCCGGTTTGCGAGTGAATTGCACTCAAGCTTTATGGGTGAGAAGGCGATGTTGCCCTCGTTTATGAATTTGCTCTCCGCATTGTTCTCTGTCTTTACAGGCACATAGTGAAGGTGCTGCCTCATGAACACATCGAGTTTTTTCCACTCGTAGTTCATCACCCCGTAATAGAGAAAACCTCTTCTGTCCACTGCCGGCACAAACGCCATCTTTCCCGCACGGCGCACAGTGTAGTTTGTGTTCTGTTCTTTATTGAATGCAAGCACCGCATCTGCGGTTTCCTGTTTCAGCAGCCGATCCACTGAGAGGATATTTCCGGCCTGATCACAGAGAATTATCGCCTGGTAGTATTCCTCCTCGGTATTGCCCTTCGATGAGACGAGTCCGTAGTAGAAGAATCTCTTGTCTACCGTGAATACTCCAAGAGGTTCGATCAGGTGGGTTTTGATACCTCCTGCCTGATCCGCTTTAAGTCCCGGGAAAAATGAGCTGTACTTTCCATCTTTCTCGACGATAATCGGGGAGGTGAAGGAGTACAGGCGATCGATCGACCACCATTTAAGTCCGCCTTTGAGTGATGTGTAACCGAGTAGATGGGGCATGAGAAACGATTTTGTGCTCATCTCATCGGTGATACTGTTGCAGGCGATATTGAAAAGGACGCTTTTGTCAATTTCTGAGTAGATTGTGTACTTGTCGCTGGAGATTTTCTTGAGGGTGCTTTTAAAGAGCCTTTTCTCATACACCTCCGGCTTGCCGTCATTACCAGCGCGGTAGTAAAGGATTGTTATACTGTCTAGGGGGTAGGCCAGGAAGTAGGGGTTTTTGTTGTTTTTATTGATTTTAAAAAGGGAGTGGGAATCGATTAGTTTGCCGTTCTGGTTGTAGAGGACATAGCCTTTCTGGGAGTAGAAAAGGAGGGTTCCTTTTTCCATCAGGACGGGTCCGGAGAGGTTAGTCTTGATCCTGTCATCCCAGTGGCATCCGTAGATACTTGTTGTATCATCGTTAAGTGATATGGAAAAGAGCAGCAGGTCGTTGTCCGCTGAATTGGCGCAAGCGTTCAGAGCAAACCCGATAATCGGGATAAAGATGCAGATTAAGCGTTTAAAGTACCTCATATTACCATCCGCTCGTTTTTTCCAGTTTTAAAGTGTTTGAAGGGCTCAATTTCAGGCCTTTAGGTAAAATTGTTTTTGTCACCTGCAATCTCAAGTGTTTTGTCCTGAAGTAGTTAATGGAAAATTTCAGGAGATTTGAGATTGAGGTATTTGTAGAAGGGAGGAAATTTTATTAATGAATTTCCCTCTATATTCCATGTCGATGATTATCGCGGTGAGATTGAAAACGTTGTCAATTGTTTTTTCCTTTTTAAGCCGCTTATTCATCTCTTCTGTAATGCAGCTTACAACAAGTATAGTTTCGACTTTTTTATTTTCTTTTCGTGCATAATCAAAACTCTTTTTTATTGCACCTAACCGCTCCAATGCACCGGCAGGATCTGTTCCACCTTTAATCTCTATCACGCTTACTGGTTTGCCGTTTGGGCCAATTATTGAAATATCAGGTTCGTTTGAGAAAAGTATTGTCATGTGGTTTTTCAGTTTAATGCCTTTGAATAGATCGATATTAGAAAGGTAATCGT
>DAOTAZ010000177.1:0-7062 GCA_035382965.1 Chitinispirillaceae bacterium
TAATGCCAGAATCGCTACATTTCCAAATCGGGGAGTCGCATTTGTCGCTTCTCTGGTTACAGGATACAGGAAATGGTTCATGCCGCCGCATTTCTGGCTCTGATCCCATAAACAAACCGCTACACAACTGCCAAGAACAGTCTGTATGGTCTCCTGCTGTCTTGAAATGTAAATATATCCGGGATGCAGGTAATAAGTCTCTCTATGAACAAATTCCATTATTGTCTTATACTCGAGTGCTGGTGATTTTTCACCCTGATTTTAATTTTCCGTTTCAGATTTTTCAATCTTTTAAATATGGCTTTTCTCAGTTTCCATTGACATACGTATTATCCCTGAAACATCCAGAATCAGGCTGATGCGCCCGTCAGGCATTATAGCTGCACCTGATACACCTTTGATTTTACCGATTCCGTCACCGACTTTTTTAATGACAGTCTGCTGCTGTCCCAGAATAGAATCGACAAGAAGTCCCATGCGTTTTCCCATGTCCTCCAGGACAATAACAATTCCATTTTCCGGATTTTCTATGGCTCCATTTACATTGAAAATGGTAGAAAGATGAATTAGCGGGATCAGTTCTCCATGAGTGTTGACCACTTCACCCTTATTTACAATACAGGAAACATCCTCTTTACGCGGACGGAAACTCTCTATTACTGAAAGAGTAGGCACAATGTATCGTTCATTATGTACTCTGACAACCATCCCGTCCATAATTGCCATTGTAAGGGGGAGGTGTATTGTGAAAAGTGTTCCTTTTCCCTGTTCAGTTTTAATCTCGATGTGTCCCCTCAGAGCCTCGACACTCTTTTTTACCACATCCATTCCGACACCTCTGCCGGAGATATCGGTGACAGTCCTGGCGGTGGAGAAGCCGGGCCTGAAAACCAGGTGATAGATTTCCTGCTCGGAGATGTTCTCACCCTCCTTAATTATTCCCTGTTTCAATGCCTTGTTTATGATAGCATTTCTGTCGAGTCCTCTGCCGTCATCCTCCAGCTCTATACAAATACTTCCCCCTTTCTGATAGGCACGAAGAGAAATCGTACCTGCCGCCGGTTTTCCTGCTGCCAGGCGCTCCTGCGGGGGTTCCAGTCCATGATCAGCAGCGTTTCTTACCATGTGTACAAGCGGATCACCGATTTTTTCAACTACTATTTTGTCAAGCTCAGTGTCCTCTCCGGCAGTGATGAAATTAATCTCTTTTCCGGCTTTTTTAGCCAGATCCCGTGAGAGTCTGGCCATTTTCTGGAATGTCGATTTCAGCGAAATCATGCGCATGGAAAGCCCGATCTCCTGAAGCTGTCTGGTTATTTTATCAAGAAGGCGCATGTTTCTTAATACTTCGGTTGAAGCATTTCTCCGGAGAGCCTCATTACCGGTTACCATTGCCTCTGTTATGACAAGTTCACCGATCGTGTTAACCAGTTTGTCAAGCTTTTCCGTATCGACTTTTATCGACTCTTTTACAAAGACTGTCTTGTGTTTCCCCTGCTGTACAGCAAGCGCTTCATTTACATCCCTGGGACGAACAGAACCCTGCTGAACAAGAATTTCTCCGATTTTCGCTTCCGGATGCTCATGTTGTATGGAAAGAGCCTTCTCCAGTTCGGAATGGGTAGTTTTACCCTCATCGATCAGAATCTCACCTATCTTGCGGGCACCGGACTTTTCTGCAAATGTGTCCAGTTCATTTATCAGGTGTTCTACTTCGCTATTTACAACGTATCTGGAACCTGAACTCAGGGCTAATCTAAGGGAACCGATTTCCTGCTTGAGTGCATCCGCAGCCGAGAATACCAGATCAACAAGACGTCCGCTGACGGGACATTCGTTTTTGCGCACTTTGTCAAGAAGATTCTCTGTTGAGTGCGCCAGCTTCTGAATAGAATACAGGGAGAGGAATCCGGCTATGCCTTTAATAGTATGAAAAACCCTGAAAAGTGCGTTAATATTCTCGATATCAGCAGTTGATTCCAGTTGCAGAAGATAGTTATCGGCATTGTGGAGATGCTCTTCAGATTCGGAAATGAAATCACCCAGCAGAGATCCGTCAATTGTTGACAGATCTACATCGAGGGGGGAGGCTGACTCTATGGCTTTAACTTCTTCCGGTTTTGCAGTTTTTTCAATTTCACTTGTTGTATCCTCTGCAACGGCTTCTTCCGGACCTTCTTGAAAGCCGGATGTATCCGCAATGGAATCTTTCCCGGGATCTGTCAGGATAAGCTGTCTCATTTCAGAAATCATATCTGAGAGGGTTTTCATTGCAACCGATAAATCAGGTATTTCGTTCAGAATGATTTTTTCCAGAAGAGCGGCACCCTGAGTACCTGTGTCGCGGATCTTTTTATCTACATTAAAACCGGAGATATTCTCAAACCTGGTGTGCAGATCAGCCAGTGCCTGAAGATCCGTCGGATCAGTCAGGACAAAGGCTGCCGACAGCTCTTCTAAATATTCCGATGCACTTTGACAGGAATTTTCACTCATTTTAACCTCTGATTCGGTTGAATTAACATAAGAATTGTACCGAAGAAAGGGAATGATGTCAAGATGTCATCATGAGATCTTCTTTACAAAATAAAGATTCTGTGTTTCCGGCGGGATGATTTGAGGTAGCTGAATTTATATGGCCCGATGTGGCCATCTGTATTTTTCGTTTACAATTTTTCTATGTCGACTAACTGAACTACTTCCTTGCTTTTGGCTCTCTTGCATATTCCTGCAATACAACTATCGTTTCTGGTGCATGCGATCCCGGAGATATCTTCTGTACAGGTTTCAGACAGTACTTCGACGGCTTCGACTGAATCAACACTGATACCCATGCATTTGTCGCTTAATTCCAGTACAATAACAATTTCCCGGTATGAGTTATTCAATACAGAACATGTTTCTGCAAACAACTTTATCATCTCTGACAGTTCATTCTGCCTTACACTCTCTATAATGGCATAAGCTTCATTGAAATCACCTTCATCCGCCAGACCTTTGACCTTTTCTGCTATGGCGTGAATCCGCTTATGAGGCTTATCAAATCTCTTAAGGGCATGCCCAAGGGTGAGATTATCGGTTGTAAAAGTATCGTACCACTTTCCAAAGGCACATTTGTGAGGGTCTGTGGCCAGCTTGAATTCCCGCTGCTGCCGCACTGATGACTCCAGTTCTTCGAGCCATCTTCTATGATCCTGTTCGCGCTGCTTCATTAAATCAACCAAATCATCGATCTCTTTTTTAAGAGGAATCATCCCTAACCTTACCCTGAGATCCATAATTGTGGTTACATTGCCGCGCAGATCCGCAACACCTCTGATATGAGCGGGTGTTTTTGGTACTGGCACAATCTTTGGAACTGCCAACATCTCACGGACACTGCTTACAGAGACTCCAAACAGCGATTTCTGCAAGCGGAAAAGTACCCATGGAACACTGAATGATATGTTTCTTTCCATTCTTTTAATCCTGATACAGATACAATCTTATCTTTATGCCTGAATAAATTCAATGGGTAAGATTTTTGAAATCGCAGGTGCTTTTAGCGGGATTGCAACAATATTTACCAATAACAATCAATATGGATGTGTTTTATACCACTGATGAGTTTCTATTATCTGTACACTAATGCTGCCAGATCCATTCTGCAATTTTTCACTATTACATTTGGGATTACCGGGCAGATAGAGTTCCCCAATAATAGCACCGCTTTATACTGTTTAACATTGAACGGCATAAAGCGGTTTTCTTTTCAGTCTTCGGCAGGATCAATTATCGGTTTGTTTCACCATTGCCTGTTCCAGTGCGTTTTCAAGTGCCTTAAGATGAGCCTTTGATGTGATTGTAGCACCGCTTATTACATCTACCTGAAGTGTCCTTTTGCTTTTGACTTCGTTGAAAATATCCTGGACACTTTTCCCGTTTCGTATAATTATAGGTTTACCCTCTTTGTCTATGGCTCCCTTTACAATTTTAACATCGGAGATTTCTCCGCCGGATATCTGTACTTCCAGCCTGGTATCACGCACATGCGATTTAGTTCCGATGTATTCGCCAATATATGTGCCATCCTTTAATTCACCAAAGCCTCCACTTAAAGCAAGCTGCTGAATCTCCTTTCGACCAGGTGCATCAGCAAATACCGCAATAAGACATGTGAGCGCGAGCGCACAAAAAATAATCAGTATTACTTTCCATATTTTGCCGGGTTTCTTATTTTTTGGGGAATTTTCCATTGTGAACAGGTCCTTTCGAAGTATTGAGGTGAAATTCCAGCAGGTGCACTGGAAACAGTATTTTAATCCCTGAGATTCAGGCAATAGGCGAGGGGCTTTTCCAACCTGATAAAACAACCTCTTACCGGATTATATATAGTGCCATCGCTTACCATTCTTGTCTACAAATTACTGTTATATTCAACAGGACCGGCAACTGCTTTTATACAATTTTCATGACTGGGATTACGTTTACCCACACATCAGGCTTTTCCATTCTCTCTCATCCGGTACTTTTTATTATTTTACTCAAAGCAGTATTATCCGAAGCGATCTTACCCAAACACCCGGGTTGTAATGAAAAAAAGAATTTCTTTGCTGGTCATACTTCTTTGTACGATTACCTTTACCGGTAAAACCAGTGCTCAGACAGCATCAGTCGATCAATTATCTCTTTTCAGTTCTGATCTGCAAAAAACCCAGCTCTTATCCGGTTCGACCCCGGTGATAAACATCGATGAGCAGAGTCCTCCAAAAAAAGGGGGAATTGTGGCTGGTTCAATAATGATTACAAGTGGGGCCGCACTTGCTATCATCGGACACTATGCCGGTAAAGAATCGTATAACCGGTATAAAAAGTCAGCATTTACTGAGAATACCGACCAACTCCGGAATAGGGTCAACGGGTTTAATGCAATGAGGATAACTGGAGGAATTCTTGCCGGAGCAGGTTTGATTGTAATTGTAGTGTCTTTCTAAGAGGATCTGATGTTTACAACGAAAAATCCCTTACTTTTATTCCTTATTATCTTTGTTTTGACTTCGTTAAGATGCTGGTGGCCTCTCGACAATCCTTCAGACAGCATGGCAGGAGAGTATACAGAAGAAAGTAAGGCAGAGATAAAAGTTGTTGGTAAAGGACCATTCTATCAGTTCGACACTGTTTTTTTTGACGGAGGGGTAAGTTCTGAACCGGTGGAAGATGCGGGACTGGTCCGCAGGTATTTATGGGATTTTGGAAATGACGGGCAGATAGATACAGTAGTAAGGAAAAGGGCTCGTCTGGGAGTACCCTTAAAAAAGCCAGGTACCTTTTCTGTAGCTCTGGAAGCGGTTGACAGGCTGGGGTATAAATCCAGAGATGTAGCATCAATAATAGTTCTGCCTGCTTTCAATCTGGAAATCCTGCTTCCGGATATCGACCTTTCTATTGACAGTACATGCGCTTTTTACACTCAGAACGAATATACCATGAGGCCTGTTGTACTGATGGGCAGGTATTTTACATACAGAAATAAAACTGAAAGCATGGAACTGGGCGATTTTGTTTTTGAATTTCTAAAGAATCTTACGGGTACAATTGATTATAACACACTTTCCAACCCCTATAAAACATCATTCAGTAACGGTGTTTACACACTCAGCAACGGCAGTCTTACAATGAAGGCAGCATTTCATTATGGTCCGGGTATGGACGGGCATAATGAGGATGATACAGTCAGATATGATCTTTTCGATCCCCGCTCATATATCAAGTCGATAAGTGTCCAGCTCAGTCCGCCCTATTATTCTTATGAACCCGGACCGCTCTGGGATCTGACAAGCGGTTTCGAAGTAGATGTTTCCTCCAGGCTTAATCCCCGTGTTTCACTGGATATTGCGATCGGCAAACTTAAATTCTCAGGAGTCAGGGAGGTTAAGGGGCGGTACACTCTTTCGGCCTCGCAGATTGACACGACAAGTTTGACCGCGCCGGCATTCGATGCTATTCTTTTCAATTACCACGGTCTGGCAAGAATAAATCCGCTGACCATTGCCGATATAGAATCAATCATTCAGAATGATTCTCTTGAAATTGACATGTCTGGATCCCGGATTGTCTCTGACTCTTTCCCCATTACATTCACTATCGAGGATTATGAAGATACGGTCAAATACAGCTATAACTTTATTCTGAATCAACTGATGCTCAAGCAGAAAGTGCGGTTCGGCAATTCAGGTGGAGATCGTAAGATCTTCGGATCCTATTCAGCGCAGTCACAGATGTCTGTAAACAGGCTCTCCCTCCTGAACAGTTATTTCTCAGGCGTTTACTCCACGACGGAAACAGACACAGCCTGCTTTTTTTGTGATTCTGATCTGACATCAAAGTTCGGAGATCTTTATTTCGATACTCCCCAAAGAGGATTTCTGACCTTTATTTCCGATCGCTACTCTTATGAGTTTACTATGCGGGATGGGGTTGTGCTGCCGACAGGTCAATAATCCCGTATATCGTCTCTTTGGTAATCTCTTTGTTGGTCATTCCCCTGCAATAGCAGGAATTCAGATTATTGTAATTACTCCCGTTGACTCCTCACAAAGGGATTCTATATGGAATCGATGGAACAGAGTGTTGTAAAAGCGATGGATGGAACAGATACACGGATTTTCCCTTTTCTTCCCTATATTCTTCAGGATCTCTGGGAAATCGGTTCTGATCCGGAGGAAGTAATCGGACTAATAAAAAAGCACAGAGTAGATTACAACAGAATAAGGATGCTTGACCCTGGCTGCGGAAAAGGCGCTGTTTCGATTAAGGTCGCGAGTGCGTTGGGATGTCATTGTGTTGGTATTGATGGAATAGGGGAGTTCATAGAATTTGCAAAGCGTAAAGCAGAAGAATTCGGGGTCAGTTCGCTGTGTATGTTTATAACAGGCGATATCAGGTTAGTTGTAAAAAAATGGCTATATCCGGAACTCCCAATATGAAATTGGCTTGAATTCGTTGTATTTATTGTGTTTCTGCCCATATTTATAGAGAGTGCTGAAAAATTTGTGTAAACCTCAGAATAGTTGGTGTATGGAT
>DAOTAZ010000178.1:0-7036 GCA_035382965.1 Chitinispirillaceae bacterium
CTCCGGAGCAGAGAAAGGAGATCCGGGAGCTCTCAAATGTGGAGCTTTTTGAAAGCGGATATAAGCTTGAGTGGATGGATAATCCCTGGAGGGAGGTTAATGAGGGAGGGGAGTGGCTTCAGGAGCTTGAGAGCCTGACCAGTCCCGATATCGTTCATCTTAACGGCTACTCCCATGGTGCTCTTCCGTTCAGGGCGCCGGTAGTTGTTGCCGGGCACTCCTGTGTCTTTTCCTGGTTTGAGCATGTAAAAAGGAATTCACCTCCTCAGGAATGGGAGATTTACCGTCGCAAAGTTGCAGAGGGTCTCAGGGGTGCGGACTTTGTGGTTGTTCCGACTCTTTCGATGCTAAGTTCTCTTCGCAGGCATTACGGTCTGCAGGTTTCCTATGGAGTGATTCACAACGGACGTTCTTCCGCCTTGTTCAAGCCTCTGACAAAGGAGAAACTGATATTCTCTGCAGGGAGGGTATGGGATGAGGGAAAGAACATCCCGATGGTGGTTTCATGTGCCTCATCTTTTGACTGGCCGGTAGTAGTAGCTGGTGATGATGGGGGCAGGGGGGATATACAGGGGGACAATGTTACTTTGCTGGGCAGGATTTCATCGGAATCCGTAGCGAATTGGATGGGCAGGGCATCGATTTACCTTTTTCCCGCGAAATATGAGCCTTTCGGACTTTCAGTTCTGGAGGCTGGGCTTTGTGGATGTGCGCTTGTGCTGGGTGATATAGAGA
Organism: Chitinispirillaceae bacterium; assembly: GCA_035382965.1. Classification (GTDB taxonomy): domain Bacteria; phylum Fibrobacterota; class Chitinivibrionia; order Chitinivibrionales; family Chitinispirillaceae; genus JAAYIG01. The sequence goes on from DAOTAZ010000178.1 coordinate 736, forward strand.
GTTTGAGGGAGGTTTGGGGGGATGCGGCGCTGTATGTTTCTCCGGGAGACAGGGATGAGACTGCGGACACGGTGAAAAAGTTGATAGAAAATCAGGCTCTACTTTTTTCATATTCACAGAGGGCACTGAACCGTGCCAGGATATTTACTGCAGCGAAGATGGCTGATGCCTATGTTGAGATTTACAGGGGGCTGAAGTATAAGAGGGAGACAGGGTTGTGTAACAGTCCGGTTCTGAAGCAGGGAGTGAAGTGATGAGGGTAGTTTTCTTTATCCACTCTCTGATTTCCGACTGGAACCATGGAAATGCACATTTTCTCAGGGGGGTATTGACTGAACTGGCAATCCGGGGGCATGAGGTAAAGGTTTTTGAGCCTGAGGATTCCTGGAGTGTGAGGAATCTTCTTGAGGTGGAGGGTGAGAATCTGGATGGGATTGTTTCAGAGTTCAGGCTTTTTTACCCCGGTCTGGAGAGTATCCGTTACAATGCCGCGTTTCTTGACCTTGACAAAGCACTCGATGGTGCGGATCTGGTGATAGTGCACGAGTGGAATGACAAAGAGATCATCGGAAGGATAGGTGATCATCGCAAACTCAACACCGGATATCGTCTGCTTTTCCATGATACACATCATCGGAGTGTGACTGCGCCTGATACGATGGGCAGTTTTGATTTATCGGGCTACGATGGTGTACTTGCATTCGGGGAAATTGTCAGAAGCATATATGTGAGGAACTGCTGGGCACAGAGAGCCTGGGTGTGGCATGAGGCTGCGGATGTACGGGTGTTCAGGCCTCTTCCCGGTTTAGATGAGGAGGGGGATATTGTATGGATCGGGAACTGGGGTGATGAGGAGCGCAGTGAAGAGCTTGACAGATATCTTTTCAGTCCTGTAAATGATCTGGGTTTAAAGTGCAGGATTTATGGTGTTCGGTATCCTGAGAAAGCCTTAAAGGTTCTGAGTGAGAAGGGGATTGAGTACGGAGGGTGGATTCCCAATTATCTTGTGCCAAGGATTTTTTCCGGTTTCCGCATGACCGTGCATATTCCTCGCAGGCCATATGTTCAGGCGCTTCCCGGTATCCCCACAATAAGGGTATTTGAGGCGCTTTCCTGTTGTATTCCGCTGATTTGTTCTCCGTGGGAGGATTGTGAAGGTTTGTTCAGTGCTGGAAAGGATTATCTGCTGGCAAGGGATAGCAATGATATGAAGGAGAAGATGAAGTTATTGATAAATGACAGGGATGCCGCTATGGAGATCGCTTTGACGGGTCTGGAGACGGTTTTAAAGAGGCACACCTGTGTTCACAGGGTTGATGAGCTGCTGAGGATCTGTGGGGAGCTGGGAATTTACAAAGAAGCGGAGACAAAGGGAGAGAAAAATGGCTTTAAAAGGGCTTGATATCGCTTTTTTCGGATCGAGTCTTCTGTCGGCATACTGGAACGGGGCTGCAACCTATTACAGGGGGATTATAAAGGTGTTACATGCTCTGGGGCACAGGGTGACTTTTTATGAGCCTGACATTTACGATCGCCAGAAAAACCGCGATATCACAGTTCCATCGTGGGCCCGCAGTGTGGTCTACATTGCGGATGAGCAGGGGCTGGGTGAGGTTCTGGAGATGGCCTCCGAGTCGGATGTGGTTGTCAAGACCAGCGGTATAGGCCGTTTCGATGGTTTTCTGGAGGAGGCAGTGCTGAGGTTCCAGCGCAGGGGAGCGGTTGTGATATTCTGGGATGTCGATGCTCCCTGTACATTGGATAGAGTTCTTCACGATTCCTGGGATCCTTTCCGGAAGCTGATTCCCCGTTACGATACGATCTTTACCTATGGCGGAGGGGAGCCGGTGGTTTCTGCATACAGATCTCTTGGAGCCAGGGACTGTGTGCCGATTTACAATGCACTGGATCCTGAAACCCATTTTCCGGTTCCGGGCGAGGAGAGATTCAGGGGAACACTTGGATTCCTTGGCAACCGTCTTCCGGACCGTGAGGAGAGGGTGAAGGAGTTTTTTTTCCGCTCTGCAGCAATGCTTCCTGACAGGGTTTTTCTTCTGGGGGGCAGCGGATGGGAGAGGGATGTTCCCGATTATCCGAATATCAGGAGGCTGGGTCATGTGTTTACACATGAACACAATGCTTTTAACTGTTCCAATCTTGCTGTTCTCAATATCAATCGTCAGAGCATGGCCTCATACGGCTACTCGCCTCCGACTCGGATTTTCGAGGCTGCGGGTGCAGGGGCTTGTATAATCACCGATGCCTGGGAGGGGATCGGGCAGTTTCTCAAACCCGGAAGTGAGTGCCTGGTAGCAAGAAGCGGCTGTGAGGTCGCTGAGTATGTGAGAGAGTTAAACAGCTCTGATGCGGCGATTATGGGGGAGGCTGCAAGGAGACGGGTACTTGCAGAGCACACTTATTTCAGCAGGGCAAGGGAGGTTGAACAGGTGTTGGGAACACTGGTGAACCGGGAGGGGGTAAAACTGTGATTCTGCCTTCATCGTGCGATATAGTGATTCTCGGTTTGACAATTACATCCTCCTGGGGCAACGGACACGCCACCACCTACAGGGCACTTGTCAAGGAACTCTCAGCCAGGGGGCACAGTGTTCTGTTTCTGGAGAGGGACATGCCCTGGTATGCGATGCACCGGGATTTGTGTGAGCCGCCCTATGGACGGACCGAGCTTTACTCATCGATGATGGAGCTGAAGGATCGTTATACAAGCGCTATTCAGAGTGCAGAGGTAGTGATTGTGGGGTCGTTTGTTCCTGAAGGAGTGGCGGTAGGGGAGTGGGTAACGCACACTGCAAATGGTATTACCGCTTTTTACGATATTGACACTCCGGTAACCCTGGGGAAGCTCCTGAGACGTCAGTATGAGTATCTTACCCCCAATCTTATTCCAAGGTACGATCTTTATCTCTCTTTTGCGGGAGGCCCGATTCTGGAGATTCTGGAGCATGTTTACGGTTCTCCTCTGGCCAGACCGCTTTACTGTTCGGTAGATCCGGAAAGTTACTATCCGGAGGAGAGAAAGAAAATGTTTGATCTGGGATATATGGGCACCTACAGCGAGGATCGTCAGGAGACACTGGAGAGACTGATGCTGATGCCTGCCAGGGAGTGGACAGAGGGGAAATTCATAGTGGCTGGTCCCAAGTACCCTGATGTTGCATCATGGCCTTCCAATGTTGTTCACAGGGAGCATGTATCACCCTCGATGCATCGTGAATTCTACTGCTCCCAGCGTTTCACGCTGAACATTACCAGAGCTGATATGGTTCAGTCCGGGTATGCCCCGAGTGTACGTCTTTTTGAGGCGGCCGCCTGCGGTACTCCCATAATAAGTGACTACTGGGAGGGACTGAGTGAGTTCTTTACCTTTGGAGAGGAGATTCTTCTGGGGAGCACTCCTGAGGATACATTGAAATATCTCTCCGGTATTTCTGAGGATGAGCGCAGGAGTATCGGAGAGAGAGCCAGAAAGCGTGTGCTTTCCGCCCACACTGCAGCGCATCGGGCGCAGGAGCTTGAGTATTACATCGCCGAGGCGATGAAAAAGAGGGAGAGTTTTTCGAAACCGAAACTTTGCAGGAGAGCGTAGGGATGGTTGAGGCGGTAAAGATCTGGAACGAGCCCAACAATCTTTCTCACTGGGATTTTACGATTGATACTGACTGGAGAGAGTTTGCCGGGATGGCATCACTGGGTGCCATGGCGATAAAGCAGGTCTGTCCATCATTGAGTGTTGTTCTCGGGGGGATATCCCCGATAGATCCCCGGTTCCTTTCGCTTCTGTCGGGTTATGGTACTCTGCAGTATTTCGATGCTGTGGCTGTGCACGGGTTTCCTCTTGACTGGAATCACTGGCAGATTGACGAGTGGCCATCGAAGATAGAGGAGATAGAGGATATCTGCAGTCTTCCGGTTTGGGTTACCGAAGCCGGGGCATCGTCGTTTGGTGCCGAGGAGGTGCAGGTATTTGGATTGCGAAAGACAACGGAGCTTCTTCTGGGGAGGGTTCCCAGGGTTTTCTGGTACAGTCTTCTCGATCTGCCTCCGACCTGGGAGGCTACAACCAGGCATAAGGAGAGTGAGGGGAGTGCTTATTACCGTCATTTTTACATGGGGCTTATCAGGGCTGATGGTACACCGAAGGAGGCTATAAACCATTTCAATGCCGGGATGGGTATCTGTCAATGGTTCCATTTCAACGATCACAGACTTCCCTTTGCGGTTGAGTGGCTCAGGAGTCTGGGGGTGAAAAAGTTAAGGACCGGGATAAGCTGGGCTGACTGGCATCGGCCCGATGCACTGAAGTGGTTTGATTATCAGATGGAGATGCTGCATGAGTTTGATGTCACAGTGACACTCTGTTTCACTCCTCCATCGAGGGGCAAGGTGGAAAGTATCACCAGTCCGCCGCTGGTATCTGAGGAGTTTGCTCAATTTGCCTCTGAAGTGGTATCAAGGTATGTGCTTTACAAGGGATGGAGACCTCCGGTTGAAAAATATCAATCGGAAAGGGTGTGATTCTTTGAAAACTACCTTTTATCTGGTCCGGCACGGGGACATAGATCTTGTGGAGAGGATTCCTGGCAGGACTCCCGGACTGCATCTGAGCAGCAACGGGAAAAAGCAGGCGCAAAGGATTGCAGAGATGCTTGGTGGGATAAAACTCGATGCGATTTACTGCAGTCCTCTTGACAGAACGGTAGAGACTGCAACTCCGTTATCAAGGGTTACGGGGCTTGAGATTATAAAAAGTGATGCGCTGATAGAGATCGATTTCGGGGAGTGGACAGGCAGGAGATTTAAGGATCTCGAGAGTGATTTCGGGTGGAAGCAGTTTCATTTTTACCGTAATGGCTGCATAATTCCCGGAGGGGAACTGATGATACATGTTCAGTCCCGTATGGTTTCTGAGGTAATGCGATTGAGAAGTATGTATCAGGGGAGGTCTGTGGCGGTGTTCAGTCATAATGATCCCTTAAAGTCGGTACTGGCATATTTCATGGGGGTTTCACTGGATCTTTTTCTCAGGATTACTGTATCTACCGGTTCAGTAAGTGTTCTTGATCTTTACGATTGGGGCGGTATTGTCCGTTGTGTAAACATCACCTCCTATATTCCATCACTGGACTGAGGAAAGATATGCGAATAGTGATTTTCGGTCTTTCGGTGAGTTCATCCTGGGGCAACGGTCATGCTACAATCTGGCGCGGACTTATCCGCGGATTGACTGATAGCGGACATACTGTGGTTTTCTTCGAGAAGGATGTTCCCTACTATGCATTCTGCCGTGATTTTTCCGGGATAAAAGGCATGGAGCTTGTGCTTTACAAAGAGTGGGCAGAAGCGGAGAGCAGGGCCAGGGATAAAATTCGGGAGGCCGATGTCGCGATAGTCACCTCTTACTGTCCCGATGCGCTTTTGGCTTCCACGCTGTTTAAGGGTGCAGACTGTTTGAAAGTTTTTTACGATCTTGATTCACCGGTTACTTTAAAGTCGATTGAGATGGGGGAAAGACCCGAATACATAGGTGAGAACGGGCTTAAGGACTATGATCTGGTTTTAAGTTACACAGGCGGAATCGCACTGGAGAAGCTGGTGATTGTTCTTGGGGCCAGGCATGCGCTTCCGCTTTACGGAAGTTTTGATCCCCGCACTCACTATTCGGTTGACTCAAAAGATAATTTCCGGTCTGATCTTTCCTACCTGGGAACCTATGCATCCGATCGTCAGTCAAAGCTTGAGGAACTGTTCATAGAGCCTGCGCGTCAGCTACCCATGTCAAGGTTCGTTCTGGGAGGGGCACAGTACCCGGAGAACTTTCCCTGGGCAGAGAATATAATCTTCATGCAGCATATCTCTCCTCCAGATCATCCGGTATTCTATTCCTCCAGCCGTTTTACACTTAATATCACCAGGGGGCCGATGGCGGAGATGGGTTTTTGTCCATCAGGGAGGCTCTTTGAGGCTGCGGGATGCAGGGTACCTGTGATAAGTGACTGGTGGCCGGGGCTGGAGGCGTTTTTTGAGCCTGGAAAAGAGATTATTGTTGCCAGGTCATCGGGGGAGGTAATGGAGGCATTGAAAATGGGTGAGGAGCAGAGGAAGGAGATTGCGGAGGCTGCGTACAGGAGAGCAATGAGTGAGCATACGGCAGAGAAAAGAGCCGGCGAGCTGATTGAAATACTGGAGAGTTTCTGATGAGCGGGACATGGGGGATAATTCCTGCTGCGGGGTGCGGGACTCGTATTCAGCCTCTGGCTTTCTCAAAAGAGCTTCTTCCGGT
>DAOTAZ010000179.1:0-7019 GCA_035382965.1 Chitinispirillaceae bacterium
GTTTCCATTTCGCTCTCGATAAACTCCTTTCAGAAAGAAAATGTTTTCTTATTAATTACTATAAAATGATTATTCCCCACTCTACATAACAAGTCCGCCATCAACGGTCAATACCTGCCCTGTAATATAATCGGCCAGAGAGGAACTGAGAAACAGAACCGCATTCGCTACATCCTGGGGTGCTCCCAGAGTCTGCATCGGTATCTGGCTTGTTAATTTCTCCTTGTCGGAATCCGAAAGCTTATCTGTCATTGCTGTCCTGATAAAACCGGGAGCGACAGCATTGACATTTATGGAGCGGGACGCAAATTCTCTGGCCAGAGTTTTTGTAAGCCCGATAAGCCCCGCCTTCGAGGCAGAATAGTTTGCTTGTCCGGCATTTCCCATAAGACCCACAACCGAAGCGATATTGATGATTTTCCCTGTGCGCGCCTTCATCATCGGACGAGCAGCCTCTCTGCAGCAGAGAAAAGCACTTTTCAGATTTACATTCAGAACCAGATCCCAGTCCGCTTCTTTCATCCTGACAAGAAGACCGTCTCTGGTGATTCCGGCATTATTCACAAGTATGTCGAGTTTACCGAATTTCTCAAGAAAAGATGCAAACATCGCCTCGACATCTGAACTGCTGGAAACATCACCCTTTATAGCCAGCGATCTTCTGCCGGTACCTTCTATTTCAGAAGCAGTTGACTGAGCAGTATCCAGATCGATATCACTGATCGCAACATCGCAACCGGCTTTTGCCAGTGTCATTGCGATCTCTTTCCCTATACCACGTCCGCCACCTGTAACCAGAGCAGTTTTTGATGAAAGGTCAATCACGAATTCACTCCTTTTGCACACGATTTCAGGAATTTGTCAGCAGAGAATATATGTTTGTAGCAGTATCACTAGGAACAACATTCAGTTTTTCACTGCATTTTTTGGCCAAACCCTTCAACACACTTCCCGGCCCCACCTCTATACAAGTACCACAATCCAGAGAAGCCAGAGTGTTCATGGAGTCAACCCATCGCACCGGAGAGATAAGCTGCTTCGCAAGAAGTTCCTTGAGAACAGCCGGATCTGTTTCCGGTTTAGCCGAGACATTGGTGATTACCGGACAAACCGGATCGCGGAAATCAAGAGCATTCAGTGTTGAGGAAAACTCATCAGCCGCAGCCTGCATAAGAGGTGAATGGAAAGCACCGCTTACCGGAAGAAGAATGGCTCTTTTTGCACCGGCGGATTTCAGCTTCTCACATGCATCCTTGACAGCCTCAACTTCACCGGAGATTACTGTCTGGTCAGGAGAGTTTTCATTTGCAGGTACCACGATTCCACTTGCCTCAGCCTTCAGTACCTCCCCGATCTTTTCCCGGCTCAACCCGATTATCGCAGCCATAGTACCGGGAGAGGTCTTTCCAGCCCGGGCCATCAGCTCTCCCCTGAAAGCAACCGCTTTAAGTCCGCTCTCAAAGGTAAGGACTCCTGCTGCATAAAGAGCACTGTACTCACCAAGAGAATGCCCGGCACAATATGAAGGTTGAATACCCCTGGCCTTAAGCACATTGCAGATTGCTGCCTCAACAGTAAAAAGCGCCGGCTGGGTATTCTGTGTGGCTGTCAACTCCTCCTGCGGTCCTGAGAAAATAATAGAGACAAGATCTCTGCCAAGAATCTGATTAGCTGAATCAAATACCTGACGTGCTTCAGGGAAAGCATCGTAAAGATCCTTGCCCATCCCTACTGTCTGTGATCCCTGTCCGGGAAATAAAAAAGACCATCTCATTGTATTCTCCATTGTTAAATCAGAACCGGATCAATGCACTGCCTACGGCAATTCCTCCGCCAAGAGCAGTAAAAAGCACTCTGGTCCCCTCTGATATGGCACCCTTATTCCAAACTTCTTCAAGAGCAAGAGGGATCGATGCTGAAGAGGTGTTTCCATAACGGTCAAGATTGGTAACCACCTTCTGTACAGGAAGCCTTAAGCTCTCCGCAACAGACTGAATAATACGGACATTTGCCTGATGAGGAATAAAGTAGTCAATATCATCCAGAGCAAAACCTGCGTCTTTGATAACCTTGTTTGAAGCTTCGGACATCAAACGGATAGCATGCTTGAAAACCTCATTCCCTCTCATTTTCATGGTACGCTTCTCACCCCAGGCCGGAAGTTCCAATATGTCTCCCAGGTTACCATCACTTATAAGAAAGGTGGAAAGAATACCCCGCTGTTCATCATCACTGCCCTGAACAACTACCGCCCCAGCCCCATCCCCGAAAAGAATACAGGTAGAACGATCTGTCCAGTCAAGAGTCTTTGAGATTACCTCTGCACCCACAACCAGAACGTTCCTTCCGCGTCCGGAAAGAATCAGCCCATTTGCGATAGTAAGAGCGTAAACAAAACCCGCACAGGCTGCACTTACATCGAACGCATAGGCATTTTTGCAGCCAAGCTTTGCCTGTATGGCACAAGCAGTCGAGGGAAAAAAATTGTCGGGAGTAAAAGTAGCGCAGATAATTCCATCGATGTCTTCAGGTTTAAGGTTCACCTTTTCCATCGCAGACCGGGCGGCTCTGGTACCCAGTTCGGAAGCTGTAATCGCCTGTTCAGGAGGAGCAATATGCCTCTGACGGATTCCAGTCCGGGTTACGATCCATTCATCGGATGTGTCAAGGAACTTCTCGAATTCCCGGTTATCCATCACATTCTCAGGAACAAATGAGCCAACTGAAACAATCCTTGCGCGTTTAAAATTTGCCACTTACAACACCTTTCGGCCACCAGAGAAGACGGCATTTTTTTTTGCTGTTCTTACAGCAGTCAGAACAGCATTAGCTATTGCGCGGGAAGAGGATCCGCCATGTGCTTTGAGCACTGTACCACCTATTCCCAGGAACGGTACTGCTCCGTAGTTTTCCGGATCCAGCACAGCCATCCGGCTCCTCATCTCATCACTGCGCCCAAGAACAGATTTAACAAGCTTATGGAAAGTCTCACAGGTTTTCAGAAGTACATTTCCTATAAAACCGTCACAAACCGCCACATCAGCAGTTCCAGATAAAACCCCATCACCTTCGATATAACCTATGTAGTCTTTTAATTCACTCCTGAGGATCTGGTCTGCATTACAAACGGCTCTTGTTCCTTTGTGCGATTCCTTACCGATATTGAGCAGTGCGACTGAAGGAGCCTTCTTGTTAAGATACCTGCTGACGTAGCTGTGCCCCATCTTTGCAAAAGAAACCAGATGTTCTGCCCTGCAGTTCAAATTTGCCCCAACATCTAATAGGAGAACCGGTTTTTTCTGGGTCGTTGGAAGGAAAGCAGCCAGAGCAGGCCGCGATACTTCTTCAGACCGTCCCAAAATAAATAATGCCGCACCCATGAGAATAGCCGTATCTCCGGCACTGACTGAAGCATCAGCTTTCCCTTCTTTCTGCAGTGTGATACACCTGATAATAGAGGAATTTACACGCTGCCGCCATACCCTGGCTCTCTTGTCATGAGGAGAAATAGAATCGGAACAATGAACAATCTCAATTCCCGGATCATTAATACCAGCCTCGTCCAGCGCACCTCTGATCCGGCTTTCATTTCCGCACAACAACGCCTTGAAACGGATACCTCCATCCCTGAGCGCTTCAGAAAGACCGGAAATGATTACTTTCGGCCCAAAATCCCCACTTTCAACATCAATGGCCAGGCGAATATTTTCCATTGCTGCTATATCAGGAATTGCCTTGCTTGATTAATCTTCCGGTGGTCTGACTTCCATCCCGGCATAATAGCCACAATTTGGACAAACCCTATGCGCAGTTTTGGGCTGCTTGCAGTGCGAACACAATACCGGCTTTGAGGGCTTTAAGGCCAGATGACTGCGCCGCCTGTCACGACGGGTTCTGGAGTGATGTTTTTTAGGAACAGCCATGTCTCCTCCTTATTAAATATGCTGTATATACTATTCTTCTATTCTTTTTTCTTCAAGCGTCTTAAAGCTTCCCATCTGGGATCAATCGCTTCCTGCTCTGTTTCTTTACCGGTCTCCAGTTGAATTCCTTTACAATCCTCTGAACACAACGGCTTGAGAGGCATGTTTGTCATTATCTCATCGTAAATCGATGAGCTGATGTCCAGAAGATCATTGCGGTTGTCAAAATAGAAATCAACCTCATCATCATCCAGAGAAGCACCAAACCTGCCCTGCTGTTCTCTCAATATCAACCGGATATCACCACTGAGAGGCAGCTTAAAAACATTAAGACACCTTGAACATTCTACATCGAACACACCGCTGTACCACAGATGCATGAAAATCTGCGGTCCCGAACGATTAACTTCTGCATGACACCTGATTTTCTCGGTAAATCCAGGCAGATCGGATTTCACAGACTCCAGATCAGAATCACAGGTGATTTCCGAATAGCCTTCCGGAATTGTCCGTAAATCGATTTTCATATCACTCCTTAATAAAAATCTAATATTGCACGGAGTATTTCGGATATCCCCTGAAGGAATTACCGGATTTTTATTATGGCGCCTTGACCCGTTTCCTGCAACCAGCACTTGAGGAAGAATGCGCGCGAGGTGTTATTCTCCAGCTTGACTGCGGAATCCGGATATAAAGCCATACAAAATAATTCCTCTCTGAGGTGTTTTCAAGATCAGAAAAGAAAATCGACTCCGACAATCAATTAAATCACCGGCAAAGAAGCAACAGAAAAGTGCCGGTTAATTTCCCGACGAAGCAATCAAAGCGTTGGCCTGCTGAAATTTATCGTATGCGGCCCTAGCTTTCTGACGAAGGATCTTCTCCCGCAGATTCTCCTGCTCCGAATCTTCGGAATAGTAGTAGGAACGATAATAGTAGGCAGCCTCAGAAAGCAATCCCATCGCCTCTTTTATAAGCGGAGTGGGTCCCGGAAAAAGCGAGTCACTGGCAGCAACCTTTTCAAAATCACTTTTCAATTGATCAGTGTTCTTCCTCGCCTCAACAGCCCTGCGAATAAGAGCATCCAGATCGATGCTTCTGTCCTGAAGATCAGCGCTGACCATAGAGGACGCATAGCCCGTTCCCATAGAAATGATAGAATTGATCCTGGTGATGTAATTTGTTTTTTCCTTGTTTGCCCTCAATGCCTCTTCCTGCGACTGGATCCGCTCTTCGGCTATCCGCTTCTCCGCCTCCAGCCTTTTGAACTCCTCCATTTTTTTGGCATCCAGGTCAGTATTGACATACTTTACAATACCCCAGACAGTTCCTGCCAGCATAACAGTAGCGATAAAATACGACAGACTAAGGCGTGTGGGACCATGGGCATTGATTGCTATCATGTATGCCAGTAACGTTATTCCACAAGCAACCGCCAGCAAAAGCACTTCTACTGTCATCTGCATTACGCTTCCTTTTTAGGAGGATAAAACTCAACTGAACAGAATATAATATAGAAATTATTATTTGCTTTTAGCAATGTTTATGCAGGTGTTTGTTCTCTTAACCGGGGTCGGAATCGGTATCGGCATTGTTCCCGCTTCCGATACCGACCCCGAATGAACAACAGAATTCTGTTTTAACCGGCACTACAGATCAGGTGCCGGAAACAAGTCCCGGCCACCTGGATTCCATTAAAAGGGCAGGTCCTCCTCTACCATCGGAGCGGTTTCAGGCATTGCCTGATTCATATCAAAAGATGATGTGCTAGAAGATGAGGAATCCATCTCAGAGACTGGTCCGTTGCCGCTTCCACTCAGGAACTGAATCTGGGTAGCTACTATTTCAGTTTTGTATCTCTTATTCCCGTCACGATCATCCCAGGACCTGGTGGTGATCCTCCCTTCAACATATACACTGCGCCCTTTTTTCAGATACTGTCCAGCCAGTTCCGCAAGTTTTCCCCAAGCCACAACAGTGTGCCACTCGGTACGGTCCTGGCGCTGGCCATTACGATCAGTAAATCTCTCGGAAGTTGCAAGCGAGAAAGTGGCAACAGGTTGTCCTCCTGCTGTTGAACGAACATCAGGATCTTTCCCCAGGTGCCCGATGAGAATGGCTTTGTTTACCCCAATCATAAGACCTCCTAAAATAATGATGGGTACGATAAATGTAGTACCTTAATATGATCTCAAGAAAGATAGAAATCAAGTAATAACCGCTGATTAAACTGATTAAATATCTTGTACAACAATTACCTGTTATAAGATGATTTAGCTGATCAAGAAAAATCATCAAACCAGATAATCAGATTTAATCAGGTTAATCAGTGGTTAGTGGTTTGATCAGTAAAAGCCATAAGGCCAAAGGAGATAATTCCTGCCCCGATAAGGGTGATTGTAAGGAGAGCAGCGATATTGAACTGCTTTTTTCTTAAAATTTCGGGCTGTTTCAACTTTCTCCAGAGCTTAAGCTGGAGAGTATTGTCCGGAACAACACTGGCATCATAATGCCATCCCTTCTCAAGCGAGAACAGAATCTGAGATCTCTTTCCAGACAGCGACATCAAAGTTTCCATATTTTTTATCTCAATGTCTCCGACAATCGGGTTTTTCAGGCTGTCAAGTTCCTCTGATTTGAGCTGAACACCGTAAAAATCAATCACCATCTTCCCTGAGGAAGCATTGTAGTAAACCCAGTAATCAGCAGGACAAGTATCAAAAGGAATAGAAAGGAAGTGAGTTATGGTACCATCCTGAATCTTCGGAGGACTGATCTGCAGATTTTTCCGTACTTCAACTGCCCTCACTTCTGAAGCCAGGATACAAAGCGATAAAAACATTATCAAGCCTGCCATATTAATACAGACTGATCTCATATATCAATCATTGCTCCTGGTTCTTCTTGTTCCGGAAAACATTTCGCTTTACAGGCCTGAAGCCATGCAGCCTTGTCCAATCAACAGCGCCAAAGGCCGGCACTTTCCTTATTATATATCTGTTCCTTCTTTTCTTCCATACCTAAATCCTGAATTTATTATATAAAAAATACTTAGTTTCGATTTCAATTCCGTCTCGAAAAAGTCAGGCCTCTTAA
>DAOTAZ010000180.1:0-7013 GCA_035382965.1 Chitinispirillaceae bacterium
CACGATGTGGTTGATTATGTAAACGACCCCGCAGAGGGGCTGTTGAAGTTGAAAAATGCGCAGGAGTATTACGGCGGTTTTTTCATCCGTCCGGTCTCAATCGGTACTATTCACAGCATTGTCGAGGGCGGGGAGAGAATGCCTCAGAAGTCAACCAATTTTTACCCGAAACTCTATTCCGGCCTGGTTTTCAACAGCCTGGAGGACAGGTGAGGAAATCCACGGTATTTCAGTTGACAGGCGGTTTGCTTATTGCAGGCGCCGGACTGTATATCTTCTTCCGTGATGTAAACCCGGGGATTCTTCTTAAGGAGATCAGGCAGACAAAGTACTGGATAATTCTGGTATCGGTAATCCTCAACCCGTTGTCGATGTGGTTCAGGGCTCTGAGATGGGAGCTGATGCTTCCATCAAGGCCTGATACTGTCCGAAACGGCCTTTTTCCTATGGTGATGATAGGTTTCATGTTCAATAATATCTTCCCTGCAAGAATAGGGGAAGCCGCCAGGGCAGTTCTGCTGTGGAAAAAGAACAGGTTTACAGTGATGGAGAGTGTCGGGTCGCTTCTGATTGAGAGATTTATCGACTGCCTTATGTACGCCTCTTTTTTCTTCATTCCTGTATTTCTTACCAGTTCTCTCTCCTCTCTTTCTTTCTATGCTATGCTTATGGCTCTGGGTGTTGGTATTTCAATTCTCTGCTTTTTTCTATATCTGTTTTTTCCCAGTGTGTTCAGAGCTTTTGTAGAGAAGATTATTGGGTTTTTTCCGGAGAAAATGAGAAAGCGGCTCAAAAAATTTAGTGATGAGTTTTTCTCAAATCTTGACTGGATATTTTCATTTCGTAATGTTTGCGGCGTGATTCTGTACACCATTCTTGGGGCGCTGTGTTCCATAGGGGTAATGTTTCTGCTTGCCAGAGGGGTAGAGGCATTCGGGTTTCTTAAAAGTATGTTCGGGGTGGCATTAGCGGCGTTTGGAGCGGCGATTCCGCTCTCTCCGGGATATGTGGGGACACTTCATTCCGCGGTTTCCGGAGGGTTGAAGATTGCAGGGGTGGGGGTGGAGAAAGCGGGTGCCATAGCGATACTTTACCATGCAATTGGCTATATCACTGTAACAGTAATTGGTTTATACTATTTTTTCTCTACCAGGATCTCTTTGCGTGAGATCAATGAGGCAAAGCAGGATCTCGATAGATAAATACAACTGGAGATTTATGGAAACCAGAAATGAAATAAATGACCTTGAGCTGGCCGGACAGCTTTCAGCATCAACAGAACTGATACGGAGGGAACTGGCGAAGAAAATTATTGGCCAGAAAGAGGTTATCGATGATCTGCTGGCATGTTTTCTTTGTGGAGGGCACTGTCTGCTGATTGGAGTTCCGGGTCTTGCGAAGACTATGCTTATTGGCAGTCTGGCCAGATGTCTCGATCTTGACTTCAACAGAATACAGTTTACTCCCGACCTGATGCCATCGGATATTACCGGATCGGAAATTTTATATGAAGACAAGGTAACCGGGAAAAGGGAGTTCCGTTTTGTTAAAGGACCGGTTTTCAGTAATATTGTGCTTGCGGATGAGATAAACCGGACACCACCCAAGACTCAATCGGCACTTCTTCAGGCGATGCAGGAAAAAGAGGTAACATCATCGGGACAGACCTTTCGTCTTCCGGACCCTTTCTGGGTTCTTGCTACCCAGAATCCTATAGAGCAGGAGGGTACTTATCCGTTGCCTGAGGCTCAGCAGGATCGTTTCATGTTTTCAATTGAAATAGATTATCCTGACTATGATTCCGAGGTGGAGATAGTCAAGATGACGACATCTCCCCAGAGAGTGGAGATAAAGCCTGTACTGAGTGCTGAGCAGATAAGGGCTTTCAGGGAACTCATCTACCGTGTACCTGTGGCAGATTCGGTTGCAGGAGCTGCGGTGGAACTGTCCAGGGCTACCCGTCCATCCAGCCCGGAGTGTCCTGAGCAGGTAAAGAAGTTTCTTACCTGGGGTGCAGGCCCCAGGGCATCTCAGTTTCTTGTTCTGGCTGCAAAAGCCTACGCTTTGCTGGACAACCGGCCTACACCTGACATCTCGGATCTCCGCAGGGCAGCCTTCCCGGTTTTACGCCATCGCCTGGTGCGTTCATTCCACGCCGAAGTCGACAACATCAATTCAAATCACATAATAAATACCGTGCTGGAATCGGTTTTAAAGAGAAAGTAAGAAAATTGCAGGATTTGATCTGTCCTGTGTTTTTTATTGTAAATACCTTTCTGACGAACTATAATTAGTAGAATAACTACTAATTATAGTAGTTCGTGGGGGTTCTTTTTAAATATCAGAGGTGGGGGGAAATGAATAAAACGCTCCTGGAGCCAAGCAGAGAGTTGCTGGATGAGTGCAGATCAGGAAACCAACTGGCTTTTAAAGAGATCTTTTACATGTACCGGTCCTATGCTTTTAATCTTATCTATAAGATTACAGGGCCCTATGGTGATCATGAGGATCTTCTACAGGAGGTTTTTTTCCAGATTTACCTCTCGCTTAAGACGTTTCATGGGGATTCATCATTTAAGACCTGGTTTCACAGGGTGGTGATTCATGTATGTACACGCAGATGGAGATATCAGAAAGCAGAGAAGAGAATATCTCCCAAGGACACGGTACATCTTGATGCAGTTGAAAACATGGTTCAGTCAAACGAGCAGGGATCGTTGAAATCTATCGAGTTGAAGGATTTAGTGGAGCAGGCACTTGAGGATTTAGACTATAAATTGCGTATTCCATTGGTGTTAAATATCTACGGAGAGATGGATCTGGCAGAGATTGCCTCAATAATGGGGATTCCTGAGGGTACGGTGAAATCGAGACTGTTTACCGCACGCAAGCAGATAAAGGGATTTCTGGACGGTTTAGATAAAGAGTAGAGAGTTTTAATGGACAGCATGGAAAAATACTCCTGGTTTGAGAGGGAATTTCGCAAGGATATTCCAGATTCTTCTGTGGATTATTCTGCGGTAGAGGCGAGGCTTTTCGCCCGTATTTCCGACGCTGAGGAGCTGGGGGTGCTCTCCATTTTAAAGCTGGATGAGATGCTTTCCATGGGCAAAATGGAACAGATCCAGACAGAGTTGTTCTCACGGGTCTCTCAGTTTGTCGAATACGATGAACCGGTGAATGAGTGTATCAATTCTGACCAGAATCTTCCTCAGACTCAGTGGGAGAGGCTGGAATCCAAACTTGAGAAGCGGCTAAATGATATCAGGCAAATGCCGGAGTGGGAACAGATTCTAATGGCTCCGGAAAAAGAGCCTACTCCCGGAAAATGGGAATTGATTGAGGAATCTCTGAACCGCGAAATCGAAAAGGTTGAAAAGCTGGAGAAATGGGAGCAGGTTGCTAAAGAAGAGATTGTGGCTGAACCCGGTGCATTAGAGAAAGCAGAAAACCTGCTTTATCAGCGGCTCAGTTCTAAACAGGAACTGGAGAACTGGGAGAATGTAATCAGATGTGATGAGGTAATTGCTTATCGCAGGTGGGAAAAGATTGAGGAAGAACTGTTCCAGAAGCTGCAGTCCGATAACTTGACATTAAAAACATCCAGGCAGCCCTTCTGGTTCATAGTTGAACATTTCTTCTCCACCTTTAAAACATCAGGTGTGCTTTCTGCTGTCTTATTGCTGGCTGTGGCAGGTTTTATTGGTTTTAATTACAAGAGTACCAGAGACCACACAGTTCCTACTCTCGTATATGAGCTGCATGGCTCAGCGGTTAATTCTTTGAAATTGTCTGCTCAGGAGGAGAATACTTTCAGTTCCACTCCCGGAGGAGCAGTTACACTGGTTAATGCTCATGGAGTTGTGGAGCTTCAGAACGAATCCAGTGTTCATCTGGCCAAACTCTCTAAGAAGGGGGTTCATTACAACGTAGCCTTTAAAGAGAGTGAGACTGGGGGAATGGCCCGGGGGCGGATTTCATTTCTGGTAAATCCGAAGAGGCCCAATGAGGAGTTCAAAGTTTATACTCCTGATTATCAGATCACGGTTAAGGGTACTTATTTCAGGGTTGAACCGGATCTTGCAGGAAAGGTCAGCACCAGGGTTCTTGAGGGAGCGGTAAAGATTTCATCGCGTAATTTCGGTGATACTGTTCTTCTGGCGGGGCAGAGTATTCTTTATGATCCTTCTACCAACCAGTACCGGATCCATAATGGCGGGCCGGTTGTGCAGCGCAGAGAGATTGAGCAGTACCCTGCAGTCGAGGAATTACTTGATTATCGCACTATCTATATAAGTGCAAACGTGCCTGATGCGGAGGTGCGTATCGATGACAAGTACTACGGGACGGCTCCTTTAGGACTGCTTCAGCCATCAGGGATACACCGCATTCAAATTACAAAGAGGGGCTATGTTAAAGTCGATACTACAATCAATCTGTCGGGTGATAGTATCGTAAACAGGATTGAGGTTACCTTAAGCGAGATTAAGAAACCATCTATAGTGAATCCTGAGCCGGTTATCGAGGTAAAGGAGTCTGAAGTGAAGGATGGACCGGTTCAGAGAAAAGGATCTGTTGTTTCGCCTGATCAGGTTGCCAGGATGATGATGGGCGCAGATAATGATTTTGAGCAGGAAAAGATCACCACTCAGAATTATCTGAAGGCGCAAAAAGCTGAGAGAGCAGGTAATTGGCGTAGTGCAATAAAGCTTTTCCAGCAGGTCTTTGATGACCAGAGTGCATCGAGGCTCCGCAGGGAGGATGCATTGTTTTCTATTGGTAAGCTGAAGGCTGAAAATGAAAAGAACCCGTTTGAGGCTAAAGAGGTTTTCCTGACATATCTGGCTCTTTTCCCTTCCGGATCATTTGCGGGTGAGAGTTGGCTGAGGCTTGCTGAGCTTGAATTTCGCACAAACCCTGAGAATGCTATTCAGTATTATCTGAAATATTTTGAGATGTTCCCAAGACATCCACGGATCCCCGAGCTTCAGAACCGTGTTGGTGTGATTTACCTGCAGCAGAAGCGCTATGACGATGCCATCGCGATGTTCCGTCAGGCGCTTTCAAACCAGATGGCCCCCCGCGATGAAGAACGCAGGAATGTGATCCTTAATCTGCACAAGGCTTTGCAGGAAAAGGGTGATATTAAGAGCGCGGAAGCAGTTTACAAGCAGTATCTTGCTGAAGCTGACAAAGAAAAATAAAGCATCTGTCTTTTTTCATAAAACAGATGCTTCCTGAAGTCAATCTCCATTAATTTACACCGGAATAGCTTGTTTTGATTTGGTCCGCTCTTCTATGGGGGTGTAGGCAAGATCGTGCGGACCGGTATAAAGGGCTCTGGGCCTGAAGATCCGGTTGTGTTTCATGTATTCCAGTATCCTCGCTGTCCATCCTGCTACACGTGATGTTGCGAACAGAGGGGTAAACATTTTCTGCCCGATTCCCAGGAAACTGTAAACCAGTCCGGAATAGAAATCGACATTGGGGAATATTTTTTTACTGTCCCCATAGGCGTTTACCACTTCCTTTTCCAGGGCTTTGGCAGTTAAATAGAGTTCATTCATAGCTGGTTTCCGGGCAGCCAGAAGTGATGCCAGCGGGCTGAGGATACGAGCCCTTGGATCGTAGGTTTTATATACCCGATGTCCAAAGCCGGGTATTTTTTTCTTCTCTTTATGCATGTTTTCAAACCACTGCTGAACTTTTTTGGGGGAGCCAATCTCTTTGAGTGTAGTCATAACCTGCTCGTTGGCTCCTCCATGCAGCGGGCCATTAAGTGCTGAGACGCCTGCCCCTACGGAGAAGTATAAGTCAGAGAGAGTGGAAGCCACTACCATTGCAGCGAATGTGCTGGCATTCATTCCATGATCAGCATGAAGAATAAGGCAGATATCCATTATTCTCTCCTCAAGAGGAGTCGGTTTTCTGCTTGTCATCATATACAATAAGTTTCCGGCATGACTGAGGGAAGGATCGGGCTCAATTGGGAGATTGCCGGCATTGAGACGGGCAATGGCTGCTGTCATTGTTGTTACACCTGAGATGAGCCGGTAGCATGATTCCAGTTCTTCGGAGCTGGTGAGGTTTTCCTTAACCGATGAGGGTTTACCGAAGAGTTTCCCGAAAAACTCAAAGACAGCGTGTTCAGTTCCTCTGGGGGGAGTTTCCATCGCGAAAGAGTCTTCATCGGTTGCTATATAATCGGTTTTAGGAGAGGCAAAGGGATCATCGCGGAAAGTCTGCTTCTGCCGCATAAAATTGACTCCCAGGCGCAGAGCTGACATGGTGCTCCATCTTTCCACAGGAAAACTTTCCAGGAGTCGAATAGTATTTGGAATAAACAGGAAGGAATTGAGTTTTTTCCTGAAAGCATCATATTCTTTGGCATTAGGAAGGTATCCGTGCAGAAGCAGGAAGCAGACTTCTTCGAAAGTGGAATGAGCACAGAGGTCGAAAATGTCATATCCTCTGTAAACAAGCTGGCCTCTTGCTCCGTTTACGTAGCCTATTTCGGTTTCGCACGCGATGGCACCCTCGAGACCTGGTCCTACGGTACAGTTTACAGGCCACTCAATTTTATCGATCAACGGGAGGTCTGGTCCGTTTTCCATCTGGCTGTAGGCTTCTTCTTTGGCTTGAAGAATGGCTTTTTTGATGGCCAGAATATCATCTTCGGTAACTTCCCTGTTCATAGGGGTCCCCCTTTCGAATTTCAGATCGTTTATGCGGCAGCCCGCAATTTTTGTTATTGAAAAATAAGGTGGATAGAACTGTCAGGAGGCTGGGCGGTAAACCGTAGGAGTCCACATTCGCAGATAATCCAAAGAGTGGAAGACCGCAGCCTAGAAAAAACATAGTAAACGGGAAAAATGTGGGCAATAAAAATTTGGTTTTTGGAGTCAGGGGACGGACTGTTTTTTTTCTGCATGGGACGGACCAATTTTTTTTCCTTTTTTGGGACGGACTATTTTCTTCTTCTTTCTTCAGGGGATGGATTGTTTTTCTCTTCA
>DAOTAZ010000181.1:0-6992 GCA_035382965.1 Chitinispirillaceae bacterium
AAACCTGTGTTATATTGTTAGATGAGTCTAACTCAGTTAAGGAAGTCTATGAGTGCTTATGCCTTAAGTCCGAATCTTGAAGATTATCTCGAAGCGATTCTGCAGATCTCCTCGATGAACAAGGTTGCCCGTTCCATGGAGATCGCCAGTCGTCTCAATGTCAAACGCTCATCTGTTACTGTGGCTTTACGGTCACTGGCTGAGAAGGGGCTCATAAATTATGAGGTCCGCTCGTTTGTCACTCTTACAGATAAGGGTTTGGATGCGGCTAAATGTATTGATCGAAGACACCATATACTGCTTGATTTCTTCATCAGTATTCTGGGACTCTCCTATGAAGAGGCAAATAAGACTGCCTGCAGCATGGAGCATGGGATGACATCGGATGTCTGCAGGAGGATGGCTGCGTTTCTGGTTGCAGCAAAAAAGGATGAGACCGGAAGCACAAAAATAAAGCAACTGCTTGAACAATCCCTGTCAGAGATAGATTGCATAACAAATTGCGGGTTTATCTCCGATCAGAATAATGCTGAGGGGCTGGTTAGCTTGAATGATCTTCTCCCTGGCCAGAAGGGAATCATTTTGCAGGTAAATGGAACAGGAAAACTCAAAAAACGGCTGCTTGAAATGGGAATTATAAAGGGGCAGAGTATAACAGTCATGCGTGCTGCACCCCTCGATGACCCCATCGAGGTGAAAGTGAAGAACAGCAGCTTAACACTCAGACGGGAAGAAGCATCGAATATTCTTTTAAAAAGGTGCTGAAGGGCATCTTTTTTTTGCCTGTGAGTTAGAAGTATCTAATTAAATGAGATGTCTATAATAGGAGGTGAATATGACAAGTGATAATTCAGATCCGCGATCATTGGCGAAAACTCGTGAGGGAGATGTTGTGATGATTGACAGTATTGAGGGTTCAGGTGTTTTAAAGAAGAGAATGCTTGAAATGGGGTTTATTCCGGGAAGTCAGCTCCGTGTCCTGAAATATGCGCCATTATACGATCCGATGGAGGTTAAGGTGAAGCATGGGTATGTTTCCATAAGGATTAACGAAGCAGAGAGCATTTACGTAAAGCCGGTATCAGATAAAAAGGATAATTCTGTGCATCCCCGGGAGGAAAAGCCATGAGTGTTGAATCGGTGAGTTGCGATCTTGAGGTGCAGAAAAGGTCAAAGGTGATAAAAATCGTCTTGACAGGTAATCCAAACTCCGGAAAAACATCGCTTTTTAACTGTATGACGGGTGCAAATCAGAAGGTGGGTAACTGGAGCGGAGTTACTGTAGAGATAAAAGAGGGAAAGGTACGCTATGGAGATTTACAGGCAACAGTCGTGGATCTTCCGGGCACATACTCATTAAGCACAAGTTCACCGGATGAGAAAGTCGCCCGCGACTACATTGTTGATGAAAAACCTGATGCAGTGATTAATGTAATCGATTCAACAAACCTTGATCGCCAGCTCTACTTTACTCTTCAACTTATTGAACTTGGAATCCGTCCTGTGCTGGCATTCAACATGTGGGATGAGGTAAAAAGCAAGGGAATCAAAGTTGATATTCCCTTGATGAGCAAACTGCTTGGTTTGACAATTATACCGACAAATGCCAGATCAGGGGAGGGTATAAAGGAACTGCTTTCTACCGTATTATTGGAAAAAAGCAATGAGCAGGGGAAGAGGAGA
This sequence comes from Chitinispirillaceae bacterium, assembly GCA_035382965.1. Classification (GTDB taxonomy): domain Bacteria; phylum Fibrobacterota; class Chitinivibrionia; order Chitinivibrionales; family Chitinispirillaceae; genus JAAYIG01. The sequence goes on from DAOTAZ010000181.1 coordinate 1,684, forward strand.
ACTGTTTCAATGATATATCCTGAAGAGCTGGAGGGTGCAATTGAAAAAATCGAGGAGGCACTCCGGTCAACAGGCGAACTGAAATACCCGTCAAGATGGGCTGCTTTACAGCTTCTTGAGCACGACCGTCATCTTGAAGATGAAGTATCGGAATTGGCAAACGGTAAAAATATAATTGCACTTCGGGACAAGCTTGAAATTGAGCTAAGGGAGATCCTGGGTGATGATCCGCAAACCCGGATTGCTGAGGAACGATATGGGTTTATAACCGGTGCAGTTAGAGAAACGGTAAAATATCCTGCTGTAAACAGACTTGAGATCTCCGATAAGATAGATGCAGTACTGACACATCGTATCCTTGCCTACCCGATATTTCTGTTCTTCATGTGGCTTCTTTTTCAGGCAACATTCAGGATCGGTGAATACCCGATGGGCTGGATAGAGATGCTGTTTGGATGGCTGGGGGATCTGGCGGGTAAACTGCTGCCTGAGAGTACTTTAAGAGATCTTCTGGTTGACGGAGTAATTGCGGGAGCAGGGGGAGTCATTGTTTTTCTGCCCAACATTCTCATCCTTTTTCTTGGAATTTCCATAATGGAAGACACTGGATATATGGCACGGGCAGCATTTATAACCGATAAACTGATGCACAGAATAGGTTTACACGGTAAGAGCTTCATTCCGATGCTTATGGGTATGGGATGCAGTGTTCCGGCAATAATGGCTGCACGTACCCTTGAATCACCAAAGGACCGGATCAAGACAATCCTGCTTACTCCTCTTATCTCATGTTCCGCCCGTTTACCGGTTTTTGTACTCTTTGCAGGAGCACTTTTTCCGGAACATGCAGGAAATGTGGTTTTTCTGTTTCAGGTCGTTTTAAGTTTCGGGGCCTTTATTTTTATGGCTGTTATCTTTAAACACTCGCTTTTCAGAAGAGAAGAAGACTACCCTTTTGTCATGGAGCTTCCTCCATACCGTATTCCAACAGGAAGGAGTATTCTTATTCACATGTGGCAGAAAACAGAACACTATCTCAAAAAGATGGGTGGTGTGGTTCTTCTGTTTTCGGTTGTCCTGTGGTGGGCCGGTGAGTATCCCAAATCGCCGGATATTGAGCAGTCGTTTGACACCAGGATTGAACAGACAAGAAATGATTCAGGTCTCGAGATACAGGAGCGTGAAGAGCTGATAAAAAATCTGGAGCTTGAAAAACATGCTGCAGTCATATCTGAGACTTATATCGGGCGAATAGGAAGATTTATCGAACCGGTTGTGAAACCCTTTGGTACTGACTGGCGGGGGGCGGTATCACTTGTCACCGGATTTGTGGCCAAGGAGATTGTGGTCAGTTCAATGGGGGTGCTCTATGCAGTTGGTGATGAGGAATCTGAAGAGAGTGAAGGATTGCGGGCGAAGGTAGCTCAAAATTTCACTCCATTATCAGCCTTTGCTTTTATGCTGTTTGTGCTGCTTTACATTCCCTGTCTTGTAGCACTGGTGACTGTGATAAAAGAGTTAAAGAACTGGAAATGGTCGCTTTTCTCTGTTGGATACCAGTTGCTCTTTGCCTGGAGCGCAGCAACACTGGTTTTTCAGGGGGGCAGACTACTGGGTATAAACTGAAGATGTTTGAGCTATTCTTGCTTAGTGAAATATCATAATAATCCGGTTAAATTTACACTTCATAGCAGGAGGTATTCTTATGAATAAAATGGTATTATTGATGTTGATTTTTTCAGGAATTCCGGGCACAGGCGTATTTGCAGCACGGCCATTTACAATTGATGATGCGGGGACTGTGGAAAAGGAGGGTTTTGAAGTAGAGGTCGCTTCTAATTACTGGAAAAATTCTGCAGATGCAGGAATAGGGCTCAAGCATGGGCTTACCGATAGGATGGATATCGGGGCAGGGTTTGGCTATACAGCACTTCCTGAGAAAGAAGCACAGTTCAGCGCACTTGAGGTCGGGTTAAAATATGCTATTGTTCCTGATTTGTTATCAACCTCAGTGAGTGCATCATTTGACAGTCCGGTATACACAATCAATCTGATTTTATCTAAACCGGTTGGTGTTGCTGCATTCCATGGCAACGCAGGAATAGAGGCAGAATCGGTGTCAAAAAGCGTAAACTTAGTATATGGAGTTGCTGCAGCGTTTAATATGGGAAGAATTACCAGTGGCGTAGAAGTAGGTGGGATTAACAAAGAGTTAAACTGGTGGCAACTGGGTGCACAGATTGATCTTCTGGATTGGCTTGCTGTCGATTTCGGGCTGGGTGGTGATTTTCAAAAGGAGGTTGGTTATGCGGCGACAACAGGTTTTTGGTTTGGTTTTTAAGAGAAGAGAGGTACCATAGTACGAGTGTAAGATAATACGAGTGTACGCATCGATTATGAGCACAGCTTCGCTGGGCACGAAAAGGGTCGAGGCATTGGTTCAGGAATAGACGTTTCTGGATTGCTCTCCAGAGAAAACAGGAAGAAAAGCATTCGATACCGATACCGATGCCGATCTGAAGAACAGGTATTAGTGCTTTTAAATAATAATGTACCGTTTAAACGGATATTACCGAATTGTATTCAACAGGACCAATTATCTTTACACTGGAATCCGGGGGTGCTGGCAGTTTTCTAGGAATATTAGTGATATAATCTCTGGGACGTGCTAATAACAGTTCCACCGATTTATAGATAAATTTACCGCCAGTATGGAATTGACCTTTAGCAGGCTTTTCCACAAAAGGAGTATTGGAAATTTCGGGAAGGATAATACTCAGTTTGTGCCAATCCGGATGTGAATTCATAACTTTCATGAAATCCCAGTAAGCACGTTGAAGCTGGAGATCGTGGGCAACCAGTACAATTTGATCGAGTTTACTGTTGTTTATTTTCTGAAGGGTGGTTAATGCACAGAATGCTGCCTCAAAAGTGTTGACATATTTAGAAGAATCGTGGAGATGCATTTTCCGGAGAGTAATAGCTCTGTTGGTAGTAATAGCCTTTTTGTTTTTATTACTATCTGCTGCTGCCCATACACCTTCCTGGACTATAAATAAGTCAGCTCCGGTGTTATTAATTGCCCATTGTAAAAGGGATTTGTTGGATTCTCCAGGCTGCATATTATTACTCTCACCCTCATAACCAAAACCGAGAATAATTGCCGCTCTGGCATCTTTAGCTTTTGTCTTCCAATCAGGTGTTGGTCTGGCTTTAAACCAATTGTCAGAGAGTACATAAACACCAAAACCGATTAATCCAGTCAGGATCAGAAAATATACAGTCCAGGTAACAACCGGATAATGTACATTGAATGCAAATGAAAACGGGAGAACCATCCAAACTATCAATAAAGCCGAGATAATATATGGAAAAAACGCGACCCAGAAATTCATTTGTTTTACCCTCCTTAAAGGGAAATCGACGCTTGATTTAGAGAAGAAACAAGACAAAAAAACGGGACTCTTTAGTACCAGTGCCCAGACGACAAATTCTGATCTGTAATATAATCGAATGGAGATGCACGGATACAAATAATCGTGCACTGAAACAGGACAAATGGAAATGCCTGACATATGTTTCACAAGAAGAAGGTAAATGCTTATATGCACGCATTTCTGATCTTTTCATGGAATTCTTTAACAACCTGATTAACAATAACATCTTTTGGTCTGATCGGTCTTATCATACTGATGCCCTCAAGTGTTCTGCAGCGGCTAAGAGCCACGTAAAGTTGTCCCTCTGCAAATGCCCCATTCGATAGATCGATATGGACCCTGTCGAATGTCTTCCCCTGGCTTTTATGAATAGTTACAGCCCATGCAAGCATCAGCGGGAATTGTGTGTATGTTCCAATAGTCCTGGATATTATCCGCCCCTGATTCTCATCGTAAACATATCGTACCGATTCCCATTTCTCCCTCTGAACTGTAAATGTCATCCCATTTGACTCTACAATAACCGCCTGAGGAGAGAGCTCTTTGACGACTCCAATGGTACCATTAACATATCGGTGATTAGAATCGTTCTTTGTGAGCATTACCTGTGCACCGGCTTTTAACTTCAGGTTTTTCGGTGCAGGCAGCCTGTCTGTTTCAATATTGAATTGCCCGACAATAATTCCCTCATATTCATGTTCCGGGCTTTGAATCCTGCTTAGCCTGGAGTGGTTTATCCATCCGGCAGTTGCATTGTCCGGTGTCAGTATAATCACTCCATCCTCCTCCACATTGCCGATATGACATCGACGGTTGAATTCTGAAATAGTGGTGGTCAGATCATTACCCTCCCTGATATTTGACAGCAGTTTTAAAAAAGTCAGATCCTGCTGCCTGAAAACCTTTGTCAATTCTACCATGCCAAGCCTTGCAGTTGACATGCAGTTTGAACTGAGAAAATGCGGTGTTTTATAGCGGGAAAAGATGTACCGGGATTCAACCTGGCTGGCAATTACAGGGGGTAATTGAAAAAGATCCCCAACGACGATCAACCGGACTCCGCCGAATAATTCACTGTATCGTCCGGTATTTTTTCGCAGTGATATCTCGATAATATCCATCAGATCAGCGCGAACCATCGAGATTTCATCGATGATTAAAACCCTTAGCACTTCAAAAAGCCTGCGGTTCCACAAAGGACGGATTTCATCAGGGTTTATAATCCTGGGGGGAATGTGGAAAAAAGAGTGGATAGTCTGTCCATTGACATTTAGTGCGGCGACACCTGTTGGGGCAAGGACAGGGGCATTCAACCCGCCTTTTTCCCGGAGATACCGGATAAATGTTGATTTTCCGGTACCGGCCTGACCTGTTACAAACACGATATTGTAATTTGAATCTATTAATGCTAATGCATTCTGGAATTGAGTCGTATCGATTGCATCGTCAATGTTATTTCTGATCAATTCGCCTCCTGGTTCAGGCTTCATATATTGTTTGTCTGTTAGTTTTGATGGGCAACCTGTCGATGTCGTACGAGTCTCAGGTGCAGATTGGAAAAGAGACAGGATATTTGATGTTACAGATTTGATATCCATAAATACCCTTACCAGCTATAGTGTAATACTTGTCACGAGTATTCTGAGATTTCTGGTTTACCAAACTTATTCCGGTAATACTGAACTGAATACTTATTTCGGGACAATCGAATTTTTATTCCGGAGAGAAATCTTGATTCTGATATGAGAAAAGCTTTACATTTAGAGGCTGTCAGTATAAAAACGTTATCATTTTATTTGTTCTTTTCATGTATTCTGTATCAGTAGTGTCCGGTTAATTTAACAAAAGATCAAGGCCACCGAACCTATATTT
>DAOTAZ010000182.1:0-6964 GCA_035382965.1 Chitinispirillaceae bacterium
ACCCGTGACGGTATCAGGATACGTCTGGAGGCAAATGCAAACACACCTGAAGAGATCAGGTCTGCTGTTGAGAATGGAGCTGAGGGAATTGGTCTGATCCGTACCGAGTTTTTTTACCTTGGACGATCCAGGTACCCGGAACCGGAAGAGGAACTGGAGTATTACCGGCAAATTCACGAGAGTGCTGAAGGCAGGCCTGTAACTATTCGATTATTAGACCTGGGGGCAGACAAATCATTGCCCTATGTCAAAGTTCCCGGTGAAGCGAATCCTCAACTGGGAATCAGAGGAATAAGATATCTTTTTGCAAATCCGGAGCTTCTGGACAGACATCTCAGGTGTCTTCTCAAATCAAGCAGGTATGGTGCTGTCAAGATACTGGTTCCTTTTGTATCAATAGTACAGGAGATAGATTACCTGAGCGGGATAATAGAGCGGATTATCCGGGAGGAAAAGATCAACCGGTCACAAATCAGCCTGGGAATCATGGTTGAGATTCCATCTGTGGTGTGGTCTATTCCCATGTTTATGGGAAAAGTGGATTTTCTTAGTATCGGGACAAATGATCTTGTTCAATTTACATTTGCCGCAGACAGAGAGGACAGAAGACTGGAGGAGTTCAGACGTGTTTCCTGGCCGGTACTGCTTAAAATGATTAAAGATGTTGTGAATGCGGCTCATAAGTACAACAAAGATGTCTCAGTCTGCGGCGAAGCAGCATCTGACCCCGCAATAGCATCGCTGTTGATCGGCACTGGAATCCGTACACTCTCGGTAAGGGTAAATGCGCTGGAATCGATAAAGAAGGAGATTGAGAGTAAATCGATGGATCAGGTGCAGGCTTCGGTTGAGAAGTATCTGACGGTACTGGAAGCCGGCATTCGTTGACAAACAAAGAATAGATTTCTTCCCGATGCCCAGTCGAGATGATCGAAGTCCTGTCGGGATGACAGGTGTTGACTACGTGTCTATACAAGTGGATAGGTTAAAAAAGGGATGGAACAATGAAGCTCCATCCCGGCAGAAATTATCCCCTGGAAACAGAAAAAATATCTTCCGGTTTAAGTACCGATATTCCGGCTTCCGGTCCCATAATATCAACTCTGAGGATCTTCTGCGGCTTCTTGAGATCGACTCTGGATTTGATATTTTCAGCCAGACGGGTGAGGATATCGTAGGTTCTGAAATTTGGATACTTTCTTTTTTCAATATCCATTGCCCATGTTTCATCCGGGCCAATCTGATCTTTTACTTTCTTCACGGTTTCTACCATTATGTCGATGTTGGAGTCACACCAGTTGTCAACCGGGACCCATTTAATGGCGAATTTGATGTTGTCGTGATTTTCCCTGAATAGACTTCTTAACTGCGCTGTGACATTTCGCGCATCGAGAGATGTTTTTACTCCGATAATGCCCTTTACAGATGTGTCAACTACCTGAGGCTGGGTGTCACCCAGTTTATTCAGAAGTTCAACTATTTCATCATGTGCTTCCTGTTGCTCTTTGAATCTGTGGGATACAAGCAGATTGAATTGGTTCATGATTTTGTCCTTGAAAGTTTTCTGCCGAATAGTGCGCGTTCATAGTTGAATAATCCAATTTTCGTGCCGAAAATTTTGGACAAATAATATCTGATTAAAGGTTAGTTTGGAAACCAATATAATATAAAAGAATACCGTTTCACACGGTTAAATATTTAATCTGTCAGCATAAAAATACTATTTAACCATGGTTCAACCACTACCCAGGCATCATCGACTGTAAGCACCTTGAGCGAGGCCTGAGGGTCGATTCCTTTTGGTACTGAACGAACCCCGACATTTCTTGCATTCCAGAGCGGGAAATGAGGCATCTCCTTACGAATAATGAGGTTGTTTTTTCCTACAGGGCCATTGCGTTTTTCATCGGTAGGACCAAAAACCGCGGCAACAGGGATCTCCATACAGGCCGCTATATGCATCAAGCCGGAATCATTGCAAAGACAGAGGCTGCATTGCTTTATAAGTGCAGCCGTCAGTCTGATATCTACAGGCTCAATGATTCTATGCTTTTCTTCCATAACAGAGGCAACCTGCTTCTTCAGATCACTTTCATCAGGCCCTCCAAAAATCAGTGCCTCGGCTCCCAGTTTTCTGCAGATCTTATCCGCCAATAAACCGAACCGTTTCGGATCCCATCGCTTAATATCCATCCCGTGTTCCGCACTGGACCCCGGGTGAATAGCGACACGGCGGGGCAGCGCAGTTTTCAGCATCTCCCCGGCCCTGGTTTCATCCTCAGGAGAAAAAAGCTTCGGGAAAAACAACTCCTGTTCATGCAGATCACGTTCCAGAAACAGAGCGGATAGATTGACATTCTGGCGCAGATCATGAAGACTGCTATCGATATGGATTTTCCTGTTATTTAAAAATGAAAGACTTGAGAGGTGTTTGAGCGGATAGCGAAACGCGAATCGCTCTTTAATTCCGCATAAAAAAGGAAGAAGGTTGTATTGCCAGTTATTGGATGGGAAAAAGCTCAAACTGGCATCATAACATTCTGATTTTATTTGCCTTATGAAAGAAATCCTCTTTCCGGCACTCTGAATTTTTGTAGGATCCATACAATGGATTTTTTTCCACATCGGGTCATCAGCAGCCAGATCCTGAATCGAATTACGCAAAGCCAGGAGATGCAGTTCGACTCCGGGCATAAGAGAGTTGATCAATTTACATGCAGGATAGAACAGCAGGTAGTTACCTATTCCAATCGGGCAGATACACAAAACCTTCATTACTCAATTTTTTCCCGTATAGTATAGAGTTTTTTTGGAGCCATATTGATCAGCATTTCGGCGAGAAACCCGAATGAGAGAAATTGAATTCCCACGATTATTGCCCCAAGCGACAACACCATGAGGGGTCTGACCCTCATCGCTCCGGTGATGGCCCATTCAATTCCAAAATAACCCAGCACTGTACCGCCAATCATGATAAGAACAAAGCCAATCAATCCAAAGAAATGGAGTGGACTTTTGAGGTAACGGCGCAGGAAGAGCAGAGTCATCATGTCCATCAGGCCATTAAAAAACTTGCTGAAACCGTATTTTGATTTCCCATATTTTCGGGCATGATGGGGTACGGGGATTTCTGTAACCTTGAAACCATCCCAGAAAGCCAATGCAGGCAGGTATCTATGCCGGTCGCCGTATATGTCAAGTGATTTGGCAGCATCAGCCCTGTAAGCCTTGAAACCGCAGTTGAAGTCATGCAGTTTGACTCCTGAGAGAATCGATGTAGCGAAATTCCATACTTTAGAGGGCAGGGTAAAGGTGATGGGATCGTAGCGCTTCTTTTTCCACCCGTTTACCACATCCCACCCCTCCTCGATTTTCTTCAGCATCTCAGGGATTGCGACAGGATCATCCTGCAGATCAGCATCCATTGTAATAATAATCTCTCCGGTTGCCTCCTTTATTCCCAGGCTTAAAGCAGCAGACTTACCGCAGTTATGACCGAGCCGATAGATGCGTATGATGCTGCCAAACTGGTTCCTGAGTTGTTGAAGCACCCCAAAAGATCCATCCGTGCTGCCATCATCAACAAAGAGTACCTCGTACTCACACTCCAGAGTACCCATCACCTCGTGAATCTGGTTCATCAAAGGAGAGAGACTTTCTTCCTCATTGCACAACGGTATTACAATCGAGATTTTCTTCATTCCTGTTTCCCCGAATAACGATTCTTTCTGTTACAAAGAATATTCCGCCAACCATGCTGGCGAGGAGGCCGACAATGGAGGCCAGGAAATTCATCACAAAAGCTGCATCCATTGGAAAGCCTGCGAGTGTGAAAAGCGCCCCGCCTGCTGCTTCCCTGATTCCAAAAGGAAGCGGGATTGTCATCAGCATTGCAATAATCGGCACGAAAATAAAAAAGTACTGGAAATTGGAAACCGAGAGCATACCAAGTGATCCTGCAACCATGATGTGAACACCCACTCTGAGAAGTTGAATAACAGATGAGAGCAGGGCCACTTTACCGATCACATGGATATCATGAGCTTCGATTAACATTTCAGAAACAATCTGAGAGATTTTAAACCTGCGGGAGATTTTGAGGGAATCTGATATTTTGAAAAAGAGATTCTGGAGCGGTTGATTGACCAGAAAAACCATGATACCCGCAAAAAGCAGGAATGTCGCCACCAGAGACAGCACCGCTGTCCCTATCTTGCCGTTGCTGATCGAGCCACGTGCAAGAAGGATTATACTTCCGATAATCGCCAGTCCGCTCATAGCCCACAGACCGGCAAACCTGTCAAGAAAAGTAGCGGCAAATCCAGCCATCCCCTTGCCGTCGCGTGACTTGATAGAGAGAACTTTCACAGCATCCCCGAAAATTCCTCCAGTCATGAAATTATTGAAAAACATCCCTACAAAGTACAGTTTGAAAGATCTTCCAAAGGTCAGTGGTATTCCGCGATTTTTAAGGAGCACTCTCCACTGAATCACTCCCAGCAGGCCGCTGAGCAGAAAAACAAGAAAGCTGCTAAGCAGCCACAGCGGTTTAGCCTGCTTTATGGTATTTATGATGTCGTTCCATCCCAGTTTTCCTATCAAAAGGAATATTACGGCAAAGGTAACAGCGAGTTTAGCCAGTGTGAAGAGAGATTTCCTGAACCTTTGCACTTTTTCTCCGTAAACCAACCTGAGATGTCCGAAAACCACAAAAAAAAGACAGAATTTAAATAAAATACGTCCAGTCCGCAGGAAAATTCAAAACTCTTTACAATACAAATCTATGGAAAAGTACCTTCAACACTCATTATTTTTCTCTCAAACCCACATTCAGAAGAATCCGGCAATTGGAGAAATATGATCAGAAAATCTGTGTTTTTATCTTTCAGTACCCTTATTCTGTTTTTCTGCTCCTGTCTTGGTCCCTTTGATCCCTATAATGTTCTGCCTGGCGAAAATGGAAACAATCCGATTACAGCCAATGAGGCACTTGTCGGGCACTGGAATCTTAATGAAGGTGAGGGCAGGCAGGCTGCCAACCTGGTTTCTAACCGCATTCATGGTGCGATATCCAATTGTGTATGGGATAGTGCCGGTGGATTAGACAGCAGCGCAGCCTTGCGATTTGATGGAATCACCAGTTTTATGATGGTTCCGGATGACAGCAGCTTAGACTTTGGAACAGGGAATTTTACAATCTCAATCTGGATCAAACCGGATTATTTTTCCGGATCAGGAAGCAGGACCATAGTACGCAAGGGTGAAGAGGGAAAGGGGTTTTCGATAGTATTATACCGCAACAGAATTATTGGCCTGGCTGGTAACAAAACAACTATCACCAGTGCCGATACAACCCTGCGCATATTCGACAGCACATGGCATCATGTCGTTTTTTCAAGAGTAAACTCGATAATATCGCTTTACCTTGACAATCATCTTGTGCACTCTTATGAATATACAGGCAGCGTTTCCTCCACTTCTCCCCTTTTTATCGGCAGAGGCAGAACGGAATCTGATTACTATTCCGGGCTGATTGACGAGATAAAGATTCTGAACTATGGATGGTCTGAGTCAGAAAGGATTTCGGAATACATAAGGGTGAATGGGAGGTAGATGGGTTCCTGCTTCCGCAGGAACGGCGTGGAGGTGAGGCAGTGTTAGTTTTAAACATTTCGCTCCAACTCACCTGTTAATTCCAGAACAAGAACAAAAAAAGGTGTGACCCTTCTCAGGGCCACACCTTTTATCTTTCATAATCCGGATCAGCTTCAGGATTTAGTTTCCTCAACCTTGCCCGTATCTTTCTTCATCGCGGTATCCGCACTCTTCTTCATCTCATCCAAGCGCTGAATATAGGAAGCTGCTCTGCGGTCTCCCGGATGGGTATTGGCAAACTGCTGCATGATCGCCTTTGCACTGTCGAGCAGTCCAAGCTCCTCATAATTTCGAGCTATAGATGCATGCACATACCAGGGATCAGAGTCATCGGAAAGCAGTTTCTTAAGAATCGCGTTTGCTTCCAGCTTTTTTCCACCCTGTTCCAGAGCCTGGGCAAGAAGTTTCTGATATTCCACGTTATTGGGATCCAGAGCGATTGCCTCACGCATCTTCTTTTCTGCTTCCTCGACACGGTCGTGATTCATGAGTATCTCATGCCTGAGTACTCTTGGTCTCCAGTCCCAGGGCATTATCCTGACGCACTGGTCGAGTTTACCGACAGCAAGATCTAGCGTATCCTGATACTGTTTTTTCTTTTCAGAAAGGATATCGACTGAATCCTGTGAACCACCGGCAGAGGCTTTTTCAAGCAGTGCGATCTGCTCCTTCATTTCCACCAGAGGTCTCCTCAGCGCCAGTGCAATCTGGATGTAAGCTGCAGCGTAGTTGGAGAGGAGTTTTTCGGAAGTGTCGTTAAGACGGGCGGAACCATCTCCAAGTCCCCTGAACTGGTAAACGCTATCGAGCAGGTGGACAGTGCGCGGAATATCGAGCTTATCTCTTTCCGGAACAACCTGAGGCATAACCCGATACGCCAGTCCCTGCATCTTGAGATATGGGCCGAGTCCCATAAGGTTATCATCGGAAACTGTGACCGCAAAATAGATGGGTTTACGCCACTTGTTGGCATCAACAATGTTCACTACCATCTGATCCTGCACCCTCAGAGCATGGAGTTCCTTACGCGAAGGAAGAGTTACAGTTATTCCGGCGCCAGGCATTGTGTAACTGGTAGGTTCTGTGATCGGATTCAGAGAGTGATTCAAACCATCGATCTGCTCATCGGAAAATGAAATAGGCACTTTGGGTTCCTGCTTTTTAAGCTGCTTGATGTACCATTTGGTGTTAAGCAGACTCAAATTGACTATGCGGACATCTTTACGAACCCCGTAAGCCTCCTGCAGAGCCCATAGAGGAAAGGTATCGTTGTCACCGTTAGTAAAGATCACTCCGTCCTTTTCACAGG
>DAOTAZ010000183.1:0-6938 GCA_035382965.1 Chitinispirillaceae bacterium
GGCAGGGCTTTTCAGGGCAGCGGTGATGTGGAATCGGCTTTCCAGTATTATCAGGAAGTAGAAAAGAGATGCCCCGAGCATCCGGATATTTACAAATTGATGGCGGATGTCAAATCAGAACAGAAAATGCATCGTGATGCCGCAAAAATCTGTGAGCGCGGGCTGAAGTACCATCCCGATGATTCCGATCTGCTTTACAAACTGGGACTGGAACTTGAACTGGCCGGGGAGTATTAATCTGCTGTAAAAGCTTTCCAGAATGCGTTGAAAAAAGGGAAAGGTGCACCGGTTGAGGCACTCCGCCATATCGGCAACATCTACTACGTAAAAATAGTCAACAGCAAAAAAGCCAAAGAATTCTTCAAAAGATATGTCAAGGCCGGTGGAGAAAGCCCCGAAGTCTCAGAAGCGATGAAAAAACTGGAAGGAATTTAGAGGTATCCCCATTATAATAAAGGAGAGGAATCCGATCGCGAAAAAGCCTGATTCGCTGGAATCTCCTCTCCATTTTTTAATGCTGGAATCCGGTTCTGATGTTTTGAATAATTGTTGTATTATTTTAACGGAAATTGTTCAAGCCTGTCTGTATCTGTGCGATATTCGACTTCGTATTCTATACCACCTTCCGCATAGATCCCGCTGACAAGGCCAGTTGAATAATCGATAATTCCCTGAAAATCTCCGGCCACACCTTTTCCATAATTAATGAATGCCTCCATAGATGCCCGTGAGGGATCCTGGCCTGCTTCCAGTGGCACTTCAGGGATTATTCTGATTTTTATTTCCCGCAGAGGTCCTGATGTAAAAGAAAGTTCATAATTGATTTTGACAAGCCTGTTTTCTGTGTGGGTGTCAGGATCATCTCCCCGGATGCAGGTGTATCTGATGAGTTCGGACTTTGTGTTATCCCGTTTTTCAACCGAAAGGGTAACTGTGTCTTTCTGAGGGTTTACATATTCATTCCCGTACAGTACTTCCTGTATTTTCATCTGGTCAACCATTGAAATCCGCTTCAGGGAGAGTATCCGGTTGTCGGAAGTGCTTGAGAAGGTATTGTCCTGTCCGGCATCAAATCGCACGTAAAGTTCAGTACCTGAATTGTCTCTGGAATAGGACGCAAAGAGCGTTGACCGGGGAGAAGCCGTGGTTTTACTGAGATAAAGCATCCCGTCTCCATCACTGTCCCGGTATTCTTCATAGATGTCCATTCCGGAAAGGGTTGATTTCCGGCTCAGACTGATAAGTGAACTGTCGAATCTGTATGTGATTGGCGGGCTCCTCAGCACAAGTCTTATAGCAGGTTGTGAAGTCCGTCGTGTTATAAGGTAGATAACTGAGTCGGGAGTGTACTCGCTCAATGTAACCGTTACAGGGGAAACTTCGACAATTATAGGGTCAAATGGGCCTTTATCAATACCGATCGTATCGATCCTGGTCACAAGAACTGTGTCAAGAATAATAACTGTATCCACAAGGAAAATAGAGTCGTTATGCAGTCGCTCTGAAAAAACAAGAGAACTGTCAGGTGAGTTCTCCTGATGCTTAATAACGGTATCTGATTTGATAGATGTCTCTACGATTGTATCTACGATGTAAACAGTATCTATAGTGATCACGGTGTCTGTTCTGTACACTATAGTAAAGGAATCCTGGTCCTCTGCTGATATGGTTTTTTTTGCCAGTGATGGTGTTTCGGTCAGATCTGTGTGTATAAATCCGGGATCAAGCTGAGAGATGCCGTTAACCAGGTAAGATGAGGGCAGCCATTGATCAACAGTAAGAAGCGGCTCAAATGCTGACCTGGCACAGGTTGTCATTCCGGGATTGCCGGTTTCTGTACCTAAGGAACAGTTCAGAAAAAGCAGATAAGCTGCAGACAATACCGGCAGAAGCTTGACAGCAGCTTTAAGCATCAGGCATTCCTCCTGCTTTTAAAGTATGTTGAAACAGGGAAGAGCTGAAGGTTTAACTGAGCGACTTTTTCCGGATTTGTATCGGATTCTGCAAGTTCAAGCAGTTCTTTTCTAAGTGCCCGGAGTTTTTCTATTATTGCGGCGTAACTTTCTTCCGAAACACTTATTGTAACGCTTGTAATATCTCTTTTTTCTGCCGGGAACCTCTCTATTGATTCTGATGCGAGACGCATCATTGCTTTATGATAATTCGCTACTGCTACTGATCTTACCTGTGGACCTGTTGTCAGGGATGATGAGGTCTTTTCGTAGGAACCGTCTTTTTTCTGCCGCAGAAAATCAAGCTTCAGAAGAAGCTCTACCGACTTCTGTGCCTCCCTGGCGGTGATTGGTGGAGAGACCATCGAACCCAGTTTCCTGAAATCACCCCGGAAGTCGACTGCGGTTGCCAGTTCTCTGATAACCGGGTTGTACCATGATGTGTAGTACTCGTACTCTGATTCTTCCAGTTTGCGTGCATCGGTTTTTACCCGGTGCCTTAGAAGACGGGTGAGGTAAAGATTCTTCTCCTCCAGGGTCTTGCTTTGATTGAGAAAAACAAGGTTCTCAAAGTAATCGGCTTCACTTTTGTTCAGGTTGAATGCCTTGATTACCTTGAAAACACTCTCCTTTGTCAGATTTCTGTTTCCATCGATAACAAGCTTGAGGAAATTGGGAGATTTAAACCCTGCTTTTTGAGAAAAAAGCCGATACGAATAGAATGGATGTTCGAGCTTTTTTTTCTCAAACAGAAGGCGCAGGTATTCCCTGTAATCCATGTATTCGTAAATCGGCTTCATTCTCCCCCTGATATGCCTGTTTTAAACCGAGGATTCCGCCTTATAGATGGCGGAATCCTCCTGAAGCATCAGTTCCAGCAACTGAATGCTACCTGCCTTGAAGCGGTATACTGAAAACCTTCTTCTGTCCATTTATTGATAAATGCAGCAAATAGAACCCGCTTCGTATCCTTCTGCTGCCTTTGTCCAGATCCCATGAAAATACATTGCCGGCAATCTCTCCTGATTTTACCTTTCTGTCCGCCACAAGATTGCCTCGTAAATCAAAGAGTCTGAGGGAAATGTCTTTTTCAGGAGAATTAAAAGATATCCTTATGGTATTGTGTGATGTACTTACGGTATACCGGGATCTTTCCGGATCCATTTTCTTTTCCACCACCGTCATTGCCTGTCCCATTTCACCTGCCAGTTCTTCAACAGTAAATGAATCAATGCATTTGACTGTGATTGGTATCATGATGTAAGGAGGAATCACTGCTGCTGCCAGCACCGTGCGCGGGATTCGTATTATGAGAGGCGAATAAGAACTGTCGTTCCACAGTTCAATACCGGGTTCAAGTGCAATAAGACTGGTTCTGGGTGTCACAATATGGTATTCTTTGCCAAGTTCCTTTAAATCCTGGTGCTTGTCAGATGTTGTGTTGTACCACTCCATGGAGGCTTTTCGGAATGCCCATTGCACATCGTTTTGAGGAAGTTGTGTTCCTTTAAACGGTACTGCATCGATCTCTTTACTGAATCTCAAACCATTCACTTTACCGCTGATAGTAAACTTGACCCGTTCTTTCAGGGTTTTATGCTCACTTTGACCTGCTATCCTCAAGAGCATCCTGCTGGAATTATCATATATGATAGTTCTTAGCCCGTTTGATTCATCAAAAGTACACACAAGGTCATCAAGATCCCTGGAAATTATGTTCAAATCCCTTATTTCTCTTGTGGTACTGAAAAGAGGTTCTATCCTGGGGACGATAGTTTTTACTCCCGCAATCTCCTTCTCATCGTAAGTCAGACAGGGACAGGAACCGTCCGTATTCATAGTACGCAAGCGAAAATCGGCGAGATTGTGTCCGCCTGTGGCAATTGCGATTTCCCAGAGTTTCTGTAAACCTGTCATTGTAAACAGCGTTATTTCCGATGATTCAACAAGGGAATAAATGGCACTGATCTGACTGTTAAACTCCTCCTCTGCATCGATGTATTCCTGGTTGTAATTGTAAGGATCAATAAGATTACTTATGAGGATCACGACACCGCTGCGGTCCTGCTCTATGGCTCTTTCCAGCATCTCCAGAGTAGATGTGCGGGCTGAACCGGAAGCAGTCAGAATTGCCCTGATAGCTTCATTTATGTTTTCTGGTGTTCCAGGTAATGGTTTGGCAAAGAGATTTCCTTCAGGGCCGGGAAAAATGATGTTAAAATTATGATTCTCATTTACATAGCTTTTCAGGCAGAGAATCGCAAGTTTACAGGCCCTCAACCATGGATCTGATTCTATAGATTCTTTCGGGATTGCTCTTTTACGGTAATATTGATCCCAGTCCCAATTCTGGTTTTTAACATCAAGAACAATGATCCTGGTTTCAGGTTCTCCTAACAGTTCTTCAGCGGAAAGAACAGTTGTTATACCTGCAGACAATTTGCCGGATCTGGAATCTCTGGCCTGCCAGAGAAACTCATCACCTTTTGAGGGATCTTTACAGTAGATCTTTCCTTCAGGAAAAGTGTCCACATTATTGAAAGTGAATGTAAGCGGTCTTGAGAAGCTGAAATTCCCTGAGAAGAACCCCGGAAAATCCAGATTGTAGTGAAAGTGATCCAGCGTCTTGAATGTGGCTGATATGTGTTTAACTGCTCCCGGAGTAAGACTGCGGGTTACCGGAATATTGGCAGCGATCATACCACGAGAGTCATCATCGAAGGTATGGTTGAACTGTATGGCGATTTTCCTGCTCTCAAGAGATTTCGACGGAAAGAGGCGAAGGCTGTAATAACCATTCCCGCTGTACTGAAGAAGTGCGGGATCAAGGCGTCCTCCTACAATATTGTTGTATTGCGCTGATGCGGCAGCACTGCCCTGTATAAAGGCCTCGACCGGTTCTCCATCGATCCAGAGCCACATGCTGTCTGCAACGAAATCCTCGGGCAGACGGAAGCTCAGGGTGATCTCTATGCTGTCAAGGCTTTGACCATTGATACCATCCCGGTTGGTAAAATATTGATCCGGTCGCAACACAAAAGTGATCAGAGTGACTGCAGTTCCGGAATTAACTCTGGTTTCAAGCAGCAGGCTGTCAACGCTGGTGGAGACAGAATATCCCTGGCGAACATCTCGGGAATTGAAACCAGTTAAATTGATCTGTCCGAAACATAGCCCGGCAAGAAAAAGGATCGCTATTCCTGAGTGCATTTTGAACTTCATAATAACTCTCCTCCTGATTTGGGTGAACTGAAAATGTGCCCTCAATGAAAAATATAGCCATAAATTTGAAGAAGTGTCAATCAGATGCAGAATTAAACGTATTCTGAAGAATACAGGACATAAATTAAAAACAGCATAACATCATGAATTTTAAGGAAAAAGTGATAACAAATATAGATGTAATTGTATTGATTACATTACTGGGGAATCGTGGTTCGTGACATTTATTCTTGAGATTATCTCAGGGGTAAAATCGTGTCTTGAGGTGTTAAATCACGAAATCAATTCAGGGTTAAATAATCGCTTCCTGTGGTAGGTATTTCTGTATTAATAGTTGTTTTGAAGCATACCATAAAACAGTTTCTTAAGATATCTTTTTACCGGGAGAAAAATTCTGTCTACCTGTTTGAATTGTTCCGATCTGCATGTAACTTTTAAGCTGGATGGCTGCACTGCTGAGGCTGTGCGGGGTGTCAGCTTTGAAATAGAGGATAAAAGTACACTGGGAATAGTGGGGGAGTCCGGATGCGGTAAGACTATGACTGCTCTCTCTATAATGCGTCTTATTCCTGAGCCGCCAGGCAGAATTACTAATGGAAGCATAACTTTTGAGGGTAAAGACCTTCTGAAGATCCCCGAGAGGGAGATCCGGCAGATCCGGGGCGGCAGGATTTCCATGATCTTCCAGGATCCCATGTCATCCCTTAACCCGGTCTACACATGCGGTTATCAGATCATGGAAGCTATCCGTGAACATCTCTCTCTGCCATCATCAGAGGCTGGTGAACTGGCATCTAAGGTACTTTACGAAGTGGGAATTCCCGACCCGTCACGCACCATGTCCAGTTTTCCTCATCAGTTAAGTGGTGGGATGCGGCAAAGGGTGATGATAGCGATGGCGCTTGCCTGTTCTCCCAGGCTTCTTATTGCTGATGAGCCCACAACGGCTCTGGATGTCACAGTGCAGGCCAGGATTTTAGATCTCCTGCATCAGCTCCGTGAAAGCAAATCGATGAGCATGGTGCTTATTACCCATAATCTGGGGATTGTGGGGGATATCGCAGACTATGTGATGGTGATGTATGCAGGGGAGGTGATGGAGTACGCAAGTGTAAAGGATCTCTTTGACACCCCTCTGCATCCTTACACCGTAAACCTCCTTCAGACAATTCCTCATCTGGAACAGAAAAAGGAGCGTTTAAAGGTTATTCCGGGGGATGTGCCGACTCTGCGCAACATTCCCTCAGGCTGTCCATTTCATCCCAGGTGTGAACGGGCAATGGATATCTGCCGTGAGAGGCATCCTGAACTTCTGGATTCAGGTCCTGGTCACAAGGTAAGGTGTTTTTTATATGAATAACAGTTCAGAGCAGGCAGTAGCTGTCGATGTAAAGGATCTCAGGGTACATTTCCCCATCCGAAAAGGTGTGTTCGCTACTGTGGCTGGAGTTGTGAAAGCTGTTGACGGGGTGACATTTCAGATCCACAGAGGTGAGATTTTTGCGCTGGTGGGGGAGTCCGGATGCGGTAAAACGACTACTGCCCAGGCGATTCTGGGACTTACCCCCCGAACCTCAGGCAATGTCTCCCTTTCAGTAGGAGAGTGGAAGGAGAAGGGGATCAGCTGGGAGGAGCTTTCCAGGGCAGGGAAGCGGACTTTAAGGAAGCAGGTGCAGGTAGTTTTTCAGGACCCGTTCAGTTCTCTTGACCCCAGGTTTACAGTAAAGCAGATAATCGAAGAACCGCTAATAATTCATAATATTT
>DAOTAZ010000184.1:0-6937 GCA_035382965.1 Chitinispirillaceae bacterium
TGTCAAGGCATTCCAGGAAGAAGCCGGATGCGGGATAGACCAGGTATCACCCGATGGTCTTATTGGCCTGTTCAACACATCCTGTATAGGGATGAACGATCAGGAACCCGCCGCTCTTATAAACGGAATCGTCTTCCCCAGGCTCACTACTTACAAAGTAAAGGAGCTTGTAAAGGGAATGAGGATGGGAAAAAGTGTTGAGGAACTACAGACTGACGGTCTGGGAGACGGCAATAACGCATCAGAACTTCTCAAATCAACAGTTACAAATAATATCAGAAAAAAAGGCCCTGTAATTTTCTCAGATTATACTCCAGGTGACGCTATAAAGAAAATGATCAACTCCTCTCCTGAGGAAATCATATCTCTTGTCAAAAAATCCGGAGTAAGGGGACGGGGTGGCGCAGGTTTCCCAACCGGTCTTAAATGGGAATTCTGCCGCAAATCAAAAGGAACATACCGCTACGTTTTCTGCAATGCCGATGAGGGTGAGCCGGGAACTTTTAAAGACAGGGTCATTCTTACCGAATACCCCAACCAGCTTTTTGAGGGTATGGTTATCGCGGGTTATGCAGTGGGAAGCACTCAGGGAATTCTTTACCTGAGATTTGAATACAGGTATCTGAAAAAATTTCTGGAAAAAGTGCTTGAAGAGATGCGCGCCAAAAAATTGCTTGGCAAAAGCATCGGCGGCAAAGATGGATTCGATTTCGATATCCGGATCCAGTTTGGAGCAGGCGCTTATGTCTGCGGAGAGGAATCTGCGCTGATAGAATCCGCAGAGGGAAAACGCGGAGAACCCCGTGACAGGCCGCCATTCCCGGCGGAAAAGGGGTATCTTGACTCCCCCACAGTAATAAACAATGTGGAAACGCTCTGTTCAGTAGTCAAGATAGTTCTCAACGGCAGCGACTGGTATCGCGCGCTTGGCACTGCCCAGTCAGCCGGAACAAAAGTGATAAGCATATCGGGTGACTGTCAGTTCCCGGGTATCTATGAAGTGGAGTGGGGCTTTAACATCCATGATCTCCTGGAAATGGTGGGAGCTGAAGATGTGCAGGCTGTACAGGTCGGAGGTCCCTCGGGCTATTGCATTGGTCCCGATGATTTCGACAGAACGCTGGCTTATGAGGATCTCTCTACAGGCGGCTCCATAATAATTTTCAACAACAGCAGGAATCTTCTCAAAGATGTAGTCCTGAATTTTACCGAGTTTTTTATCGATGAATCCTGCAGGGCATGCGCACCATGCCGCTATATGTCGGTGCTTCTGAAACAGAAGCTGCAAAAGATACTCAGCGGAACCGGTGTTCCCGCGGATTTGCGTGATCTGGAACAGTGGTCATCGATAATGCCGGCTAACAGATGCGGACTGGGACAGACAGCAGCTAACCCTATTCGTTCTACCCTGAAAAATTTCCGTCATCTGTATGTAAATCTTATTCGAAAAGACACCGGATTTGATTCCGGATTCAATCTTGCAGCCGCGGAAGCGCAATCCTGCGCGGTCGCAGGCAGAAAACCCTCACTGTAAGGTGCAGATATATGAGTGAAAACGTAAAATTTACAATCGATGGTAAAGAGTGTACCGCTGAAAAGGGTGCCTCTATCCTGGCAGCGGCAAAAGCCAACGGCATTTTTATCCCTACGTTGTGCCATGTCGATGGAATTACTCCCAGGGGCTCCTGCCGTGTCTGTACGGTAAAGGTAAACGGCAGGATGATGACTGCCTGCACGACACCGGTCACCGACGGAATGAAAGTCGAGTGCGATACCGCGGAACTGAAAGACCTGCGCAAACAGATAATTGAACTTCTGTTTGTAGAGGGAAATCATTACTGTCCTGCATGCGAAAAATCAGGAAACTGCGAACTCCAGGCACTTGGATACCGTTTTGGCATGCTGGTTCCCCGTTATCCCTATCAGTTCCCGACACGGGATATCGATGCTTCCAATCCCAAGCTGATGATGGATCATAACCGCTGTATTCTTTGCAGAAGATGTATCAGAGCTATTAAGGACAAAGATGGAAAGAGTCTCTTTGCAGTAAAGAAACGCGGTTTCAAGATGACTGTAAATATAGATACGGAACTTGCCGCAAATATCTCTGATGAACAGGCACAGAAGGCGGCTGATATCTGCCCTGTCGGTGCGCTGTTGAAAAAAGAGAATGGTTTCAAAATACCTGTCGGAGAAAGAAAATTCGAAAAGAAACCGATCGGGTACGATATCGAGCATCAAAACGCGGAAGTCCCGGAGGAGAAATAATCATGCAGAAACCTTTAGTCGCCACCGCCTCACTTGCAGGCTGTTTCGGATGTCATATGTCTATACTTGACATCGATGAAAAGATACTCGATCTGATCGAGCTTGTCGATTTCAACAAATCACCCATAACCGATATAAAGACCTTCTCTCGTCCATGCGACATTGGAATCATCGAGGGCGGATGCTGCAACAACGAGAATGTTCACGTTCTGAAGCAGTTCCGTAAAAACTGCAAAATCCTTATCTCCTGCGGTGAATGTGCTCTCATGGGCGGACTGCCGGCAATGAGAAACGGAATTCCGGTAAGAGAGTGTCTTGAGGAAGCATATCTGAGGAGTCCAACGGTTGATGATACAATCATCCCCAGTGACGCCGAGCTTCCCATTATCCTTGACAGAGTTTATCCCTGTCATGAAGTTGTAAAAATCGACTATTTTCTTCCGGGATGTCCTCCAAGAGCGGAGCTGATCTGGGATGCGCTGACAGCGCTTCTGGCCGGAAAACCACTTAACCTCGAATATGAAACATTAAAATACGACTGATCTAACTGGAGCAAAAATGTCCAAGAAAATTACTATCGAACCTGTTACCAGGGTTGAAGGACACGGTAAAGTCACTATCCACCTCGATGATAACAACAAAGTCACTCAGAGCAGGCTGCATATAGTAGAGTTCAGAGGTTTCGAAAGATTCGTCCAGGGGCGTCCATACTGGGAAGCTCCGGTACTTGTGCAGCGTCTCTGCGGAATCTGTCCTGTAAGCCATCATCTTGCCGCCGCCAAGGCTATCGATGTGGTTATCGGAGTCGGGCCTGATGGTCTCTCACCTGCCGGTGAAAAGATGCGTCGTCTGATGCACTACGGGCAGATATTTCAGTCCCATTCTCTTCACTTCTTCCATCTCGCTTCCCCGGATCTTCTCTTCGGTATCGATGCAGATCCGGAGATCCGCAATGTGATAGGAGTCGCGCTCAATCACAAAGACCTGGCTGTCAGGGGTGTTCTGATGCGTAAATTTGGCCAGGAGATTATTAAAGCCACCGCCGGAAAAAAGATCCACGGAACAGGTGCTATTCCCGGTGGAATCAACAAGAATCTCTCCATAGCAGAACGGGATTATTTCTCGATGGCAAAGCGATCCCCAATGTCGACCAGATGATCCAGTGGGCAGAGGCCACAGTGGATTTCTTCAAAGATTACCATGCTAAAAACAAGGATTTTATCGACAGTTATGCTGCTTATCCATCTAGCTGTATGAGCCTTGTCAGAGAAGACGGTGCATTGGATCTTTACCATGGAAAACTCAGAGCTATCGACAGCGAAGGGAATAAGATCTTCGATATGGTAGACAGCCAGGATTATCTGAGCTATATCGGCGAAGAGGTCAGAAACTGGAGCTATATGAAATTCCCCTACATAAAATCTCTGGGGAAAGAAAAAGGCTGGTACAGGGTCGGACCTCTGGCAAGACTTAACACTTGTGATTTCATCCCCACACCTCTGGCACAGAGAGAGTTTGAGATTTACAAGGCATACACAAAAGGCAAGCCCAACCATTCTACAATGCATACACACTGGGCAAGGCTGATTGAGATTCTGCATGCCGCTGAAATGATGAAAATACTGCTTAATGATCCTGACCTGCAGAGCACAGATCTGGTAAGAAAAGGGAAGAAAACCGGAGAGGGTGTAGGGCTTCTCGAAGCTCCTCGCGGTACACTTTTCCATCATTACAGGGTAAATGACGACGATCAGATTACCATGTGCAATCTTATTGTTTCAACGACCAACAACAATGAGCCGATGAACAGGGCTGTTACATGGGTTGCACAGAACACAATCTCCGGAAAGCCGGAAATCACAGAGGGTCTGCTCAACGGAGTGGAAGTGGTAATCAGAGCTTATGATCCATGCCTGAGCTGCGCTACGCACGCTATGGGCAAGATGCCGCTCAAGGTGTCGATCTTCGATCACCAGGAAAACCTCTTATGTGAAGGATCAAGGAATATTGATAACCAATAATTCTTCTATTCTGGTATACGGTTTTGGTAATCCCGGGCGCAGTGATGATGCGCTCGGGATTTTGTTTTCAGAGAAACTGGAACAGATGCATCTTCCGGATATGACATTTGAGAGCAATTACCAGCTTAATGCCGAAGATGCACTTCTTATCTCTGAATATGATATCGTGATTTTTGCCGATGCCTCACATACACTTGAAAGCTTCAGTTTCAAGCGCCTCTCCCCTGCCCCTGAGGTAAGCTTCACCACCCATGCCATGCACCCCTCATCGGTTGTCGCTCTCTGTAATGAACTCTATGACAAGCATCCGCTCTGTTTTATCATGGAAATCAAAGGGTATGAGTGGGAGATGCGGGAAGAGATTTCAGAGAAAGCACACGAAAATTTAGAGAGGGCGCTGGAATTTATTCTCCCGATATTGAAGGACAGAGGAGAATTTGAGAAGATAGGGTAAAAGGCCAGTACAGTCCCTGTTTCACCTTCAGGGTACCTTGAATCTTTGTCTCCGAAAACCTTAGTATTTGTCAAAACCTTAGTAGCAGACAGAAAAACCAATGACCATAACCTTATTACCTATTGACAAAAATCGAACACACTAATAAAGGATTTAAAAAAAATAAGGTAATAAGGTTTTTGTACGTCCTTTCAACCCTGTTACTACTAAGTTCTGGCCAGACAGATACTAAGGTTGGAGGAAAAAACATGTTGAAGGTCTGGATATGGTAAAAACGCTTCCCAAATTCAAATGCCGCACAAAGCAGCATTTTCAGCCCTGTGTGGCATCGAAGGAGGTAGTATACGTAAACGCAAACAGAAAATTAACTGTTGTAAACACCCAGAGTCTGATCCGCGATCGTATCCCAGGAAAACGAGTTCTCAACCGCTTCACGGCCCTTGCTTCCCATCCACCGTGCGTGCTCAAAATTAGCGAAAAGAGAACCAATACCCCAGGCAATTGACTCAGGATTGGGATAGACCTTGAACCCATTGACATTGTGCCACACAAATTCGGTCCCGTTGTGAGTCGCGATAACCGGCTTTCCAGCCGCCCAGGCCTCCAGAACAACGATTCCAAAAGGCTCATTGCGGCTTGGAACCGCAACACAGTCACAGGCACGGTAAAGATCTATCAGGTCGCCGCGTGGAAACACTCCGTAGAACCGGCACGCATGTGCCACACCCATACAGCGGGCCATGTGCTCCACTCCACCCTTCATGTCCCCTTCACCAGTAAAGATGAACTTGGCATTGGGATAGTAGCGCAGGACATAGGGAATCGCCCGTGCGAGCAGATCCGGCCCCTTCTGCGATGTCATCCTGCCCACAAAAAGCACAGTCGGATCAACAGGCCCTATCCCGTATTTTCCTTTTATCTGCCCGGGATCTATCCATCCGTCAAAAGAATGATAGGAAATACCATTGGGTACAACACACGCTTTCCAGTCAGGAACATTGTAGATCCACTGGATCTCATTCTTTAACAACTGCGAAACAGTTATCACCTTGTCAGCACAGTAAGTGCCGTGACGTTCATGGTCCATAATTCTCTGAGATGAGCCGCCGTAAAAATTGTTGCCGCACCTTCCATACTCCGTGGAGTGCATCGTGATAATTCCTTTACGCCCTCTCCCCTGCTTTATCCAGACCATCGCGTTTGATGACATCCAGTCATGCGCATGAACTATGTCAAATCCCGCACCCATGTAGGCTTCCTGATGAAAAACAGCATCCACAAAGGCCCGGCACATATTGTTCACATCATCAACTATGTCGTGCGCACCAGTATAGGGAACCCTGTGATAATGCACACCGTGAATCCTGTCGTACATCCAGTCCCCGGCCCATCTCATCCTTGTAAAGACATGCACCTCGTGTCCTTTACGTTCAAGTGCCGCGGCGAGTTCAGTGACATGTACTGCTACTCCACCCAGCGAAACCGAGTGAAGCGACTCCCACGACAACATGGCTATCCGCATATCAAAACTCCTTTTTAAAATGAAACTGTTCTTCCTTGTTCAAACTCTATTAAGTAAACACCTGGTAATCGGCCTCTGGGAAAATACAATCCAGAAGCTCCAATGATGACAAATCATTTTCATCCAGGCAGTTGTTTTCTATTCCGTTTGCCAGAAAATGAAACCTGCTGACATGATCACGGATCCGCCTTGACGCATACTGTTCCGCTGTTCCGTTTGTGATTATAAACGGCCAGTCTGAGCACTGAGCCAGAAGAAGTTCTCTTACACACTGGTTTAAAGCACGTTTAACCAGAGGACGACGAGCGGAGAGTGCTTCCCCTGATTCTGACAACTTTATCATGCGTCTTATACACTCGTATACCTGTGTCAGAACCCAGTCGGTTTTGCCGTTGCACCAGACATCAAAATAACCTTTGCTACCCCAACTGGAAATACCGGGAACACCATATTGATGAACAGGGTGAAGATTGAGATACGCCAGCGGTGAAATAAGGGAAAAAACATTCTGATCGTAAGCCACCTTTCTGATAAGAAAATCGAGCCACTGAGGCCCCTCAAACCACCAGTGCCCGAATAGCTCCGCATCAAAAGTAGCCACAACCAGAGGCGTCCCGCTCCCCATCGTCGATGCGATATTGGCCAGTGCCGCTGTGCCGGGGGCATTCCCGC
>DAOTAZ010000185.1:0-6925 GCA_035382965.1 Chitinispirillaceae bacterium
GTACCTCTCCAGACAGCTTTTAATGAGAGCACTCTGTTGTGCATCATTTGCTCTCTATTGCACTGACCAAGTTAACAGTACAATACCTACTATCAATGACCCCAACCAGGGTCCCCCGGCTGGAAATCCCGATGGAAACAGTCCTGTACCTGCGGGGGCGGGGCTGGAGGATGTTTCATCACCTGACCATGTTATCGGAGACGGGACACCGGGGAGTTGTACCGGGGAGGCGTTTATCGATGCGGTTGCAAAAGGGGGGACAATAGTTTTTAATTGCGGACCGGAACCGGTGACCATTACTCTCAACAGGCCGGCAAAGGTTTTCAATGATGCCAATCCTGATATTGTAATAGATGGTGGAGGGCTTGTGACACTGAGCGGAGGAGGCAAGACACGGATCCTGTACATGAACACCTGTGATCCTGATCAGCACTGGACTACATCACACTGCCAGAACCAGGATCATCCACGCCTCACAGTACAGAATCTTACCTTCAGCGATGGTAACGCGGTCAATATCTCAAATGAGAATGAATTGGGGGGCGGTGGAGCTATCTGGGCAAGGGGAGGCCGGCTCAAAATTGTCAATTGCC
This sequence comes from Chitinispirillaceae bacterium, assembly GCA_035382965.1. Lineage (GTDB taxonomy): Bacteria > Fibrobacterota > Chitinivibrionia > Chitinivibrionales > Chitinispirillaceae > JAAYIG01. Next base: position 594 of record DAOTAZ010000185.1, read on the forward strand.
GTTTTTTTAACAACCATTGTGCCTACACCGGTCCAGATGTCGGCGGGGCAGCGGTGAGAGTATTCAGCCAGTACAACGGATTACCGGTGTATGTTGTCAACAGCACATTCGGAGGGGCTGAGGGATTCGGAAATGTGGGTTCAAACGGCGGGGGAATAAGCAGTATCGGTGTATCATGGACTATCATAAACTGCTATTTCTCCTATAACCGGGCAACAGGTAACGGTGCTAATCCGGCTAAGGAGGGAACTCCGGGAGGCGGAAGCGGGGGTGCGATTTACAATGATGGAAACAAGATGACACTCTCCATAAGCGGAACTCTGATAGAACACAACGAAGTAAATGCCCATGGTTCGGCAATATTTTTTGTAACCAACGACCACACAGGAAATATCCGTATCGAGAATTCGGTGATTCGAAGCAATACAGGCGGGTCATGGTATACCTTACCGGGAATATCGATGCACCCGGATACCAGGCGGGAGGTTATCAATTCGGAGATCAAGTAAAGAGGCCCGTTTCTTGCATTTTTCAAACAATAACAGACAGGGGTTTGCATTTGAACGAAAAGTCAGATTCTGACTTGGGTATACTATTTGCCTGTTGTTTACATCCGAGTTCAGCAACAGTAAGTTTAAGCGCTTTACTTTCCGGAAAGATATGGATTGTCGGGGTTTCTGGTGAGATTTTAAATAACAGAATACAAGGTAATTTTCTGAGGGGGAAAAGATAAAGTCGCTATTGTTAATGTTTTTGCTGATTTTTCAGGCGTCTGCTACCGATATTCTGAAAACTGACTCCATATATCTGGTTACTCCTTTTTACTGTGACAATGAAGAAGTTTACAAGAATACCCTGGAGTCTGTAATTATCAATACTTTTTCCGGCACAATGAATCTCGATCCTATCAGGCTTTCAGGTGATACGGCATTTCTGAACTTTTACAGGAATTCAAAGGGCTTTTCAGGAGATTCTTTTTCCGGCTACCTGGAAAAGGGAATCCGTTATGTGTTGATAGTCAGCTTCAGGAACCGTTTCATTGACGATGATAATAAAGAGGTGAGGGTGTCACTGAAAGGGTTGATAAACCGAAGTGACTCAACTTCAACCGGTGAACTGGTGCTGCCTGTTATTTCAGGAAAGAGATTTATAATGCGCACAATTGTCAGTTGTGTTCTCTTTGATCTTGCATCTGTAGAAAAAATCGGGGTTTTCCAGTCCCAGGTCGAAAACAGAAAAGTTAAGATCGAAAAGGTTACTCCGGTAATTTATGCCAACTTCAGAAAAGCCGCGTATGAACTGAAAAGAGAATTCAGAAGGCGCTGCAACTGGACAAAAAAGTGACTTTGTAATTTAACTTTTATTCTGCAATTGCAAATGACAGCTTCCGGTCTGGTGTTCAGAAATGGAGGATATGATGGAGTATGACAGGGATAAAGTTGATGACATGGTTCTTGCGCTTCTGTACCTGACTACCTGGAAAGAGAAAGATTTCGGTTACCGTACCTGGAAAGGATATGACTGGGGAACGCTTGATAGATTGCACAAAAAGGGGTTGATCAGCAATCCCAGAGGCAAGGCAAGGTCAGTAGCTCTCTCAGATGAGGCTGCCAGAAGATCTGAGGAGTTGTTTCGGCAGCTTTTTCAAAAAGACTAACCAACCCTCATTTGTCCTTCAAATCGGAATCGGTATTGAATGTTCTTTATCGGTTTTCTCCGGATAATAATCCAGAATCGTTTGTTCCTGATCCATTGTCTCAATAACTCTCTTGTGTTCAGCAAAGCGGTACCCGTAATTAACAAAGAAAACTCCTGATCTCATTTTATTAATACAGGTAAATGACTATTTGTCATTTCGATTAGCCATCGAGGAGAAGTCTTTTCCCTCGAATCCCTCTGCGGTCGATTTAACAGCCATTTCTATCTTACTTTTTTCATACTCTTAAAAAAATTAAACTGAGCGGTTTTCCCGGTATCGTACGTCTATGTTAATACACGATTGCCGCTTTCAACGTTATTACATGATTACAATGATATTAACAGGAAGGAAAAAATACTTATTGAACGAATAATAATCCTGATATTTACTCACAATGATTTGAACGGTCAGAAAATGATCTGTCTGGTTTAAACTGGAGATATTCTTTAGTAATAAACCGGTGCTTTTATCACCCTGAATAAGGAGGTCTTTGTGAAGCGAAGTATTTCTTCAGTGCTTTTGTCATTGTTCCTTTTAACCTTTACATCAATCGCAGGTGCGGCTGATCCTGTCTGGACCTGTGCCACAGATGCGGAAGTCCAGTGGCAGAAGACGGCTGAATTTGGATATCTTGTCGCCTGTACCAGGGATGGATTGATCGGAATCGATGATGAGAAGGGAACAGTATTGTGGACAAACAGGGGGTTGGCGGGTATGAGTGAAGATGCTCTTACCGAGATCACAGGAACACCCTTCTTTATGGTTTCACACAAGGGAGATAATGCGATTGTAGATGCCTTCACAGGAGTCAAGGTATTCAGCTCAAAGCAGGAGGGTTTTACAAGTGTCAGGAAGTAGATCCCGATGTACCAGTGCGGCGGGATGCTAGTCTTGGGGAAAAAGGGAAAAGAGAACGCTGCGGTATTTTCCAATATGGCAGATGGAAAGAAGAGATGGGAATTCGGCGGGACCGATTTTATCTTTGCCGCCTTTGAAATCGATAACAGCAGTATCCTTCTGGCCACTGCCTTCAACCTTTACAAAATCGATGCTGCAACCGGAAAGGAGATCTGGAAATCCGCTATTTCCCAGGATGTGGAGATGATGGAGGACATGGGGGCACTGGGAGGGTTGTTAAAAAAAGTTGCCGCAAAGCATGCAGAGAATAATTCTTCAGTGACTGCAGTAGAACTTTATGTCAGGCCTGAGATAAATTCTTTTTTCCTGGCTGTTGAAGTCTTAAAAGAAGAGCATGTGACAAGTTCGGACGGGAAAACGACAGTTAATAAAAGTCCGCAAAGCACCTGTAATGGATTCAGTATAAATGATGGACGTTTACTGTGGAGCAAGGGGTATACACTTGATGGAAGACTTGCATCAGTTGTGCCTTCAGTTGAAGGATTGATACTGATAAACGCAGGAAATCCTCCGATGCCGGGAGTCAGTATGAGCATGGGAAGCGGCAAGAATGTGGAATATCCTCAGGTAAATATCAATCTGCTTGGATACAGTGACGGTAAAGGGAAATGGGGTAAAGATGGAAGGGGATTGAAACTGAGAAACCCTGCTCAAAAGATTCTCAGTACCGAAAAGGGCATTATCTGCGTAACCGATAATGCGGTAAATATAATTGACACCCGCACAGGTGCTTTGCGTTTCGAAAAAGATGCCAGAGTGTTTTCTGATATCTGTGCTGTTACCGAACTGGAATCCGCACTGCTTCTGTGCTCAGAAGATGAGATGAACCTTCTGGACCTCAAGACAGGGAAAACCCTGTGGAAAAAGTCGTTTAAAACAGCCCCCGGGCTTTATGCTGTGGATGGGAACAAGCTTTTTGTTTTCTCTACAAAAGATAAGAAGGTTTATACTACTGACCTGAAATCAGGAGCTGCCCCTGTAGTACTTTCTGTCCAGGAAACAAAGTTCCAGGGCAATGAGAAGCCATCGAGGCTTGAGTTGAGGAAAGACGGGATTCTTCTTTTATCGGAGCAGAATCTGGAGCTTGTTTCCTTTGATGGAAAATCAATTTACAAAGCGTATTTTCCAGCGCCGCGTGACCCTGCAATTGTGCGCGCCCTCTATTATGCAACAGCGGTGCGAGCCGCATACTATGGTGTTGCTGCAGGGAGTGTATCGATGCAACTGACAGATCTCTCACAGAAAACCGATGATCCTTTAGGGAAACCCATGGCACAGATGTTCAGTGCAACTTACGGGGCCTACAGCTATGCTGCTTTCGGGGTGACCGGAGAGGCTTTCAAGCGGGCAAATCAGAGATACAAGGCAACTGAACAGACAAGGGACTTCGTATTTATCCTCACCAGGACCGAAAAGGAGTGTTCGTTATTGCAAGTAAATAAAAATGACGGGAAAGTGGTGGAATCGATCGATCTTGGAAGGGACAAAACGCCGGTGTATTCAGTGGATGACCTTGCGGGGAAGATTTACTACAGGTCGGAGCCCAAAAAGATAGAGTGTTATAGGTTTTAGCATAAATAAGGTAGGATGAATGATGCGGTGGAGGAATCCGGTTGTGAACTGGATTCTCCCCCGGTCCCATCTCATCTCAGTGAGATGGTCCGCTTCGCCACCTTAGCGGAGGGTTGCAAGACCCTCCGTAATTCACCTCCGGGGTGAACCATAAACTTAACCGCTTAAGTCATTCTCTCACCCCGGAGGTGACACAGTGAGCGAGTTGAAGGCTTCCTTACTACCGGCACGAAAGATTTCACCCCCAAGGCTCATCAAAATGACAAACCCGCACCCTTATTCATATATATAGGATCAGGTGTTTTGTTTCTCATGTTCCCGATCATATGCCGCATCTTTTTTCTTTAAATTCTATTATTCTTGTTAGATTCTGATTTTTTTTTCTTACAGCCCTCGGACGACATTCCACGGGAGAAAAACCTCTGTGTCCTTAATTCACCTCCGGGGTGAACCATGAACTTAATCGCTTAAGACAATCTTTCACCCCGGAGGAGCCATAGTGATCGAGTTGAAGGCTTCCTTGCACAAAAGATCTCACCCCCAAGGCTCATCAAAACGATTAACGGCTCTTTCAACCTAGAAGAAGAGGGAGATGGTTTTTTTTATTCATATATTCACATATACCGAATCATTTTTCTTTGTTTTTTGTTATTATGGTTGAATGTTCATCCTATTTTCTTATTGTTCAGCGGATGACCATCACCTGGAGAAAAACCTCTGTGTCCTTAATTCACCTCCGGGGTGAACCATAAACTTAACCGCTTAAGTCAATCTTTCACCCCGGAGGAGCCACAGTGAGCGAGTTGAAGGCTTCCTTACTACCGGCACAAAAGATCCCACCCCCCAATGCCCATCAAAACAACCAGCCAACCCCCTTATCTAATCACCCTCCCCCCCCTCATCGACCTCCTGTGCCCCAAAACGAAAAATGGCAGAGAGAGTATCTGCGTACCCGCGGCAAATGCCACAAGCGCAAGACGGGACTGTTCATACAAGAGCCCTGTGGCAATCGAACCGAGCAGCCATCCGAACCCATATCCCGTATAGTAGAGACCAAACGCCAGGCTTCGATGATCTCTGGGGAGTTCTGAGGCCACAACTGAGCTTAGAAGCATGTCCTGGGTGACCTGGCCCACTCCCCATAGAAGGATTCCTGCAATGGCGAAGTTTGCGGGAAACAAAAAGATAAATGGTGAGAACAATGCGCTAAGGAAAACAGCCGCAAGGACCACAGAGTGTCCTTTTTTATCGTAGAGCCTCCCAAGAAAAAGGCTGACAATTCCTCCGGAAGCAGTTGACAGAACCAGGAAAAACGGTACGGTCTGATGTGCGATGCCGCTTTCCGAAAGATGAAATGAGATCAGCTCGAAATTTGTCAGGCCGGCGGCAAAGAATATCCCTGCAGCATAGTAATACCAGTATGCCTTTGTAAAGCCCGTTTTTGTCGCGGATGGTTTCAGTTCGAGTCTGGATGGAAAAGGGTAATTGACACGGGCAAGTGTCAGGAAAACAAATGCCAGAAGTGCGGGAATAAGAAGCAGCCCGTATCCGGTGCGGAACTTATCTGTAAAAAGAAGTGTGATGGCGATAACGAGCGGACCAAGAGCTCTTCCAGTGTAATCCAGTGCAGTATGCAACCCGTAGACCCATCCCCGGCCATAAACCCCTGTTGTAAACGACAGCATCGACTGGATAACCGGTTTCCTGGCACCGCGTCCGAGGCCCTGAATAAGAATGAGGAGTGCAGCAGCCTGCCAGTGGCCGGTGAGTGCTATTGCGGGCACCGCAAGTAGATTGAAGATATAGCCGATGAAAACTATTGACCAGTGATTTTTGATCCTGTCTGCGATAAAGCCGGAGAGACCGCGTGTCAGGTAGTTTAAAAATTCGCTGGCTCCTCCGGTGATGCTTATTGCAGCGGCGCTTGCCCCGAGTGAAGCTAAAAACATGCCGTTTATGGCTGCGCCGCCGGAGTAGGTGGTGTCGCCAAAGAGGTCGACGATGCCGATTAAAGAGATGAACCTGACCACTGATTAACCTGATAAGATGATTGCACTGATTTAATAGAGGAAAAGACTTGATTACTAGTAATGCTGACTAGAATGATTGCACTGATATAATTAGAGAAAGAGATTAATTGTTC
>DAOTAZ010000186.1:0-6924 GCA_035382965.1 Chitinispirillaceae bacterium
TAGAGAGAGAGGGAGAATCATAGTTCCTTCTTTCAGTGTCTTTACCTCCAGTTTATCACCCATCTTTAATGCTTTTTCCAGTGCATATTCCTGTCCTGATGAAAGCTCCAGTGAAGTGATACTGAATCCTTTTCCCTCCTTGAAACCAAGCAGGTACAAGGCTCCGACCTGTCCTGTAAAATCCTTGACTTTTGATTCATCCTTAGCTACATCAAGAACCCTTGTTCCATCACTGTTGACAATCAATGCTGCTCCGCAGGAAGGAATTGTAACACGGAGCCGGTATCTGGAGCCTTTCGGGAAATTGATCTTGCGTGCTGACGGTTTTTCAGGAGTCCAGGTAAAAACTCCATGACTCTGCTCACCGAGATCTGAAAGCGGCAGTTCCGACCATGTCAGATGTGCTACAGGATCGGTACCATCGGAAACCGGAAGTGAATTCCACACAGCAATCTTATCTTTGTCTTCAGGGAGTGATACAGTGGCGCACTTTCCATCGCTGAACCACACATCGCTTCCAATGCTTATTCCGCAGACATTGAAACCATGAGCATTTTCGGTTCCTCCTCTGAGTACCCCTGAAAGAGGATGATTACCTTCAGAAATGACAGAGAGGAGTGCTACTGATTTTCCAGCCTGTTTTGTGTCAAAAATACAAGGAGAGCTGCCGGATAAATCGACTGTCAATGACTGCCCGTTTTCAAGTACAACCGGTTCGAATTTTGCCCTGAACTTGCCTTCTCTGTCGAATTTCAACTCCACCCATGCATATCGCTCTGTGGATGAGAACCATGGTGAGGATTCTTTTTGGAAAATGGAATCAATTGCTGTGGAAACTGAAATTGCGCTTACCTGGTCACCTTTCATGCGGAAATGACCCGGTGCCCTATCTTGCAGGTCAACCTTGAACCAAGCGCAGTGATTTTCTCCCAGAGGTTGTGTTGAAACTGTAAAACCACCGGAAATATCCTTCCACGAGTACAGGTCTGTGTTGATTGTTACACAGGAAACAGTGATTTCTTTGTTTACTGTATAGTCCGACCAGACCCGGATACGATATTCTCCCTCTCTGTCTTTTGGGGCAGAAATAGCAGGGGAGATACCCTGGCTTTGTGCGATCGGGAGCCACTCAGAGCCGACCCTGCGTTCTATCGAGCACCCCGTTTGTGCACTTCCCTGAAGCGCGCAGCAGATTACATCTCCGGTATCCGATAAACTGACAGGGAAAATGCCGATATGACGGTTAAGGTTGCATCTAATGGCCTTTACAGTACCTGAACTGTAAATGGTATCCATTAATGTATCAGCCAGTGATCTCATGAAAACACGAGTTGATGTAAATTGCTCTTCAGGTGAATTGATTTTTAGAAAATATCTTCCCGGCTTGAGAATCCTTGAGATCGCAAAGTTCCAGTCAAGGTAACTATCATCGTTCGATGCGATAACTTTTTTTGCTGATTCATCCAGCAGTTGTGCAGAGACATCCAGTGTCCCCTGGCTCATCAGTTCCACTACACTTGTATTTCCGACACTTACACGGATAGTTTTGGGACGTGTTACATTGTAGCTCAGGTTGTCTATAAGATCGTTTGTGTAGACTGAAACCTGGTAGGGGGCAAGATTTCCTTTGCGAAGCGGCTCTACAAGCAGCCGATAGTTCCCTTTTTCCAGATCGCTTTTTTTTCTGCCGCTGAAGGTGAATTCCGGTGAACCGGAATTGTTTTTGTAAAGTGATACCCTGAAACCGTCTGATATGGAAAGATTGGAGGTGATCGGAGCCGGAAGATTAAATGTAAATACAACCGGTGCTCCGGGGTTGTCTTTTTTTTCCGGGTTTTCTTCTGTCCAGGTAGATGAGACAGGTGTGTTAAGCTCCAGAACGTGAGGCCCTTTCCCCTTGATTTTTCTGGTTTCGCCAATTGCAGTCAGACGTGCGATACGGCGGCTGTCCTGCTGGTATGGAAGTGAGATAAGTCTAAAAGTGCCTTGGTTTAAAAAACACTGATATGGCTCTTTGTTTTCCACAGGCTCAAAAGGCCAGCCATCCATGTCTTCCAGCCTGATTGTAAAATTCCCTTTTTGTCCGATGGATTCGATACGGTATGTTCCGTCGGAGGGTACGTTGAGATTGTAAGTTACCCCGGAGAATGCCGGAACCATGGTCCTGTTGTCAAGGTCTTTTTCCAGCAGTCCTCCATCTATCAATGGATTAAGGTATACAGTCAACCCCAGGTGTCCGCTTGACCTGTCAAGAGTGGTGGCGTCTATCTGGTATTTCCCTGTAAGCAGGTAGACTATTAACATGGCATTCCTGCCGATTCCATTTTGCTGTGCACTTCGTTTGAAAACAGAAAATCGATCCCGGAGAGATAGCCTGGTGGCAAGCCTGCCGGTGGTTTCGATCCTGTAAAATGCCGGCTCTTTTACCTCAAATGCGAAAGATTTGCTGCTTTCGCGGTCCAGATCAAAATACACAACCTTGCCCGGCTCTACTGAAGTGTACCCCGGCAGAGCATCCCTTTTCCTGTCCGGGAATGCGGGTATTGGTGATGAGGCTTTTCGCTCCGGTGCAACAGCTTTAAGAGAGAGAAATCTTGTGCCTTTTTCTTTTTCCCTGATAGTCAAACTGTATGTACCGGAGTCTAATTCCACTCCATTCTCATACGTTTTTCCGTTGATGATGAAGGGAACCATCCTGCAGCTCTCATCTGTCACAGTGATAAAGCGTCTTTTCTCCAGTTTGAGTGGTATATTCACTCTATGACCAGGTTTACTCCAGATTGTCAAAGGCTCTTCAGGGTTAACAGGTAACTTCCTGACGGAGACTGAGTAGGTCTCTGGTGACTGATCGTTCAATACAATTCTGAAGCGTGTTTCCGGAGAAATCTTTAGTTTTGGAAATTGAACTGCCCGACGGGGAGGGTCCCATACCTGATTGTCATCTGTCATACTCAGAACCGCTTTCCCGGCTGAAATAATCCCGTCAGCAAGAGATGCCCTGGAGATTTTCAAAGTGGTTACCCCTTTTGACTCCGGTGTAAGATCAAGGCGATAAAGTCCCCGGTTTAGATCGACATTTCCCGGTTTAGATCGAAAATCAGGGTATTTGAAGTTTTTGGGAGGCTTCAAATAATAACGGTAAATCCGCCACGAGGCTCCTGTACCTCCAGGGGTGATTGTATATTTTCCCCCACTGTCAACCCATACAAAGGTGTTCATCGATTGAAGAAGATTAAACTTGCGTGCCATACCTCTGTCATGGGATACTGTGTCTGCTTCAAGAGCAAGAATCGAACTGTCGGAGAGGTTGATTATGACTCCACTGGCTCCGATCTGATCATTGTGGTTGCCTGAATGGAATGATGAGATCCAGTATTCGGATTCTTCTTTACTGTAAATTTCTGACTTTAATCTGCCCATTGTCTGAAGAGTAATAGTCTGCCCCGGTTTTCCGGTTATGCGGATAGCCCTTCTTTTCATGTATGAATTGAAAAGAATAGAAGCCCGGGGTGTTGCTGATTTGCTGTGAATTGAATCTATGGCTGCACGGCTGTGCTGAAAAAAATTATCACCTGTACTGCCTTCCAGAAAAAGTCGCGACTTATCAGCCTGTTCCACTATCACCCTCTGAGTTCCGGGTGCAATAAGCAGTTGTAAATACCCTCTGGCCGGGATTGTCAAAGATGAAATACTGTTTTCCGGTACCTGTTCTATCCCATACTGAATGTAGAATGGATAATCAGTGCTGTCCAAGGACCAGCTCAGCCCCGGTCCCCCATAAACACCTGCCATGTATGTCCCCTTCTGAAGCCGGGCAACCATGGCTATACCCTTGAGCGGGGTTTCCGGTGTTATTCTGTGTGTGAAATGATAATCTTGAGTCTCGATTATCCATTCACCATTGCGCCAAAGTCGCATGTCCTCAAGACAACGGCCTGTAGCCTCAATGTAAATGGTGGTGTCTGAGTCCACTTCAAACCAGAACGCTAACTGCTGCATGTCACGCAGTTCAAGGTTTATCTCACGCAGGGGAACAAGGTAGGATGGCTTGAAATCTGAAGGAAAGGTAAAAGGAAGAACCCTGACAGTAGCTTCCCCTTTGGCTGTCTTCAAGCCCTGGGTCTGAAGTTTGTACTCCCCAATATCAAGAAACAAATCTATTCTGGCGTTTCTCTCCCCGGCTGCTCCATCACGGATGAAAATACCGTTTCGCCTGTCAGCTACTGAAAGTGCAACCGGTTCCTCACCGGTTGTGCGCAGAGAATAGCGTTCCCACTTTTCTACAGGCAGGATTATGGTGTTAACACCGCCTGACGGTACAGTTCTGGTGAATACAGATTCTTCCCTGGATGAGTTCCCGGGAAAAACAGGTAAAACACTCGATAGAACGACAGCAGATAATACTATGAGCCGGCTGAGAGACTCTTTTATCATTGGTAGCACCTCTGGGGGTGGTGAAACAGTTAATATAATATAGGAGATTCCTGTATCTATCCAGCTTCTTTGCAGCCAAACACCTCATTTCAACAAAGTATAATGAAAAATGGAAATCTGGTTCTGCACATCCATTACTTGATCCTTGTCTGATCAGTTTACCTTTCAGCGTAAATAATTTACCTTTATAAGGTAAACCGCCTCATCCGGATCAACCTGGGAATCAGGAGTAAATGATGATTCTGCGCTTCGCAAAATATCTGCTATTACTGACATTTTTAATAACATGTGTCTGCTCCTATTTCGGGATGGTGACAAAGAAGGTAAGAGTAAGAACAATCAGCAGAATATCACAGTCCAGAAATCGCATTCTGTCTCCTGAAGACTGTATCGCTGTATATGGACAGGTGCAGAATTCCGATTCTTCCTTGCATAATCTCCTTGTGGCTGCCATTTCCCACAAATTCGGAAAAGTCGAAATTGTCGATTACCACCAGGTTTATAAATCCGGTTACTTTTCATTGTATCTGCCCCCTGGTCATTATCCGATGTATGTTTTTGCTGATATAAACAAAGACGGGTTATTTGAGAGCAATGAATGTGTTGGCTTTTACACAGACTCTCCTATGCTATCTGTAAAAAAGAGGAAACAGCAGAGGCTCTTAGGGCCTGTAATCCTGAAAGTTGCGGAAAACAAGGTTTATGACCTTGATTTGCCATTATCCATTAAAGTGAACAAAATGGAGAAAATTGTAGAGTCGAAGTATTACCCTGCAGGTACAATCCGGACTCTTGATGATCATATTTTCTCACCTGATATCGCGATGCTTGGAGTTTATGAACCTGCATCCTTTCTGCAAAGAGCAGGTGGCTACCTCTATGCACTGGAGGAACTGGATACAAACAAAAATCCCATAATTTTTGTCCATGGATTCGGGGGAACTCCCCGTGAGTTCAAATACATAGCTGAGAAGATCGACAGATCCCGTTATGAACCGCTCTTCTTCTACTATCCCTCCGGAGAGCGGTTACAGATGATTGCTGATATTTTCTATGAAATCTTCCTTTCTCAGAGAGTTTTTGACATGCGAAAGAGAAGTGTAGTTATCTGTGCCCACAGTATGGGGGGCCTTGTGGCACGTGCTGCAGTCAACCACTATGTTTCCGATAATAGAGAAGAGTTTCTAAAAGCATTTATCAGCATCGCTACTCCTTATGGCGGGGTAGAATCCGCTGCTGCAGGTGTACAGCAGGCACCTGTTGTGATACCGGCGTGGAGAGATGTTGCATCAGGAAGCGCTTTTCTTGAAAGTCTATATAAAACAAAGATTCCTGAGAACATTCCATTTTATCTCTTATTTGCATTCCGCTCACCAAAGCTGCTAAAGACCGGGGAGAATAGTGACGGTACAATAGGCATTAGAAGTCAATTGTTCCCGGCAGCTCAATTCTCCGCAAAATCTGTCTATGGCTTTGATGAAACCCATACGGGGGTATTAACCAGTGATAAGGTAATAGAAGTTCTCAATGAAATACTGGCTGGTATCGAGGGCCCGGCATATCTGAGCCCTGAAACTATCAATGCCGATACTGTAATCAGTAATAACTGAATAAGTCTCAGTTTTACTATATTCCGGATTATAAATTGTAAATTAAGTGTATCAATATTGAGACTCCCGTCCTGTTTTTAATACCCCATAAGAGCTGGTTTGCTTTTAAGACTGTTGTAGGGTGGGGGCTGCCTTCGGCAGCCCTTTTTTTTGTGCGCCCGGCAGGGCGCAGACACTTGGTGGTGTAAGTCCACCATGAACCCGACGAGGGGAATCAGCAGATGCGGGCAGGCTGCGGAAGTATCATTCAGTGAAAAATGTGTGAAACAGAGCAGATTAAGATTGACGTAAGCCTGTGAACTGAATAATATTTAGACAGCTTTCCTGATACGCAACTGGGTTTGATGATCATTTAATAAAAATTTTCTTCACTCAACAAGAGGAGTGCTTATGCACAAGTGTATTATTGCAGGTTTGTTGGCTGTGTCACTGGCGTAGTTCTCTGGCTGTGCATCCAACACCAGTTTTCTTAATGCTAGACCGGTTGAGAAGGGTAAGATAAACATGTATGCCGGACTCTCCAATATTAATTTTACGGATTATAATCCGGATCCTGTTCTGGGTGAAGTCCCGGAAGGCTTTTTCTTTGAGCTTGGGGCTGAAGCCGGTTTGACTGAAAGGCTCAGTGTAGGCTTTAAGTATACTTTCCCCACTGCAGGTTCTATCGATGGAAAGTTTACATATCTGGGTAAGGGGCGTGAGACCGGGTTTTTCGGAGCTCTCGGACTCCATGGCGGCTACACCGCTTTCCCTTCAGCCGATGATTCTGTCTCAAATGATAGAGTTGAATTTTGTGTCCCGTTGTACTTTTCCTATTTTCCGCTGAAGTGGCTTGGCTTTACTCTGACGCCTGCTTACTCAGGACGTTTTTTCACACAGA
>DAOTAZ010000187.1:0-6919 GCA_035382965.1 Chitinispirillaceae bacterium
ATGGACGGTGTAGATGTAACCGGCCCCGTCAATCTCCCCAACACCGGAGGATGGCAGACATGGGCAACTATGACAGTCAAAAATGTCAACCTCACAGAGGGTAAGCACGTAATGCGGATTGCCTTTGATTCTGACTATATGAACCTGAACTATGTCGAGTTTAAAGTTCCGACCAGCATTAATGGGAACAGACTGGCGGATGGCAGTTTGAGTCCCTGTATCATCGATGGTTTCAGGATTAAGCTTGACGGGCAATTCAGTTACCGCATTACAGATATGAAAGGCTCTGTTATGGAAGCGGGGAAAGGTGTTGATGAATATTTAGCGGGCAAAAACCTTGTCCCCGGCATATACTTGATCTCTGTAAAGAACAGAAACGGTAATTTTGCCAAAAGAATCCTGAAACAGTACTGAAAAAGAAACACCCCTCTGAAAAAGACCGGGAGTCCGATTTGTTCCACAATCGACTTCCGGCCTTTGTTTTTAAATGCAACCGTAATCGCAACCATGATCCCAGGCTGAAGGCCTGGGTTGAAAGAGCAATATCAGGCAAATTCAATTCCATATTTATAAATACCATAGATTTTGGAATAATATTCCACCCCTTCATCCATAAAAACTGTGATAAAAAATGGATTCTCTCACACTTTTTGTTGAACAGATATTCAACATTTTCTTCACACCCACTATAGTAAAAAACCTTCTTTAAGTCTATATTATTATGCAGAAACGCATTCGTAATCATGCATTGATACAATTCCAAATCAACTACAGGAAGAATATCATGAAAAAAGATTTAGCAAAAAAGGCTGTTTTTACCCTGTTCTTCGGACTCTTCCTTATCTCCACCGTTTATGCCGCCACTGTGACAAACCCCATTATCTGGGCTGATGTTCCCGATGTATCGATGATCCGGGTTGGCGACAAATACTACATGAGCAGTACAACAATGCACATGAATCCCGGTGTACCGATTATGGAATCAGATGACATGGTACACTGGAAAACCGTCTCCTATTGCTATTCTACACTTGTAAATAACGACAAGATGAATCTCAACAACGGGCAGAACGCCTACGGTGCCGGATCATGGGCAAGCAGCATAAGGTACAAGGATGGAACCTTTTATGTTTTGACATTCTCATCGACATCCGGAAGCTCCCATCTTTACAGAAGCACCAGTCCAGCCGGCCCCTGGACAGAAACCAAACTGCCGCAATGGCATGACCCGTCACTGCTGCTCGATGATGACGGACGTAATTATGTTCTCCACGGCGGCGGTGATATACGTATCATCGAACTTAACTCAGATCTTACCGGTGTAAAGAACGGCGGATTAAATAAAGTCCTGCTCACAGATCCTGCTTCAGTTGCCGGTTCAGGCGGGCTCAGGGCCGAGGGCACACAGGTTTACAAACATAACGGCTATTACTACATATTCAATATCTGCTGGCCAAGCGGAAGTATGAGAACACAAATATGCTCCAGAGGCCAGTCACTTAACGGATCATTTGAGAAAAAAGTTGTTCTGCGAAGCAGCGGAGTGGCTCAGGGATCTATCCTGCAGATGAAGGATAACAACTGGATGGGTTATCTGTTTCAGGATAATGGATCAGTTGGACGCTGCCCCTGGCTTGTTCCAGTAACATGGCAGGACAACTGGCCTGTTTTCAATAACGGTGTCGCGCCAAGCAGCTTCAACATGCCTTATGTCTCCTCCGCTGCAGGAACAGGCGTTGTGACATCCGATGATTTCTCGGGAAGCACACTCAAACTGGAATGGCAGTGGAACCATAATCCGGTTAACACCCACTGGTCCCTTACGGAGCGACCCGGCTTTTTCAGGATCAAAACCAGCCGTGCCAGCGACAATTTCGTTTCCGCACGTAACCTCCTGACTCAAAGGACATTCGGGCCCAAGAGTTCAGCCAGGACCTGCCTCGATGTCAGCGGGCTCAAGGATGGTGATTGCGCGGGTCTGGGAGCCTTGCAGGCAAAATACGGCTTTGTAGGAGTAAAGAAAAACGGTACCACAAATACAATAGTCATGCACAATGGAGCGACACAGGTTGCAACTGCCGCACTCAATCAGAACACTGTCTACCTGCGGATCGATATGGACTTTACAAACAGAACCGATAAGGCCACTTTCTTCTACAGCCTCAACGGTACCTCCTGGACCCAGATCGGCAACACACTTCAGATGAGCTACGATATGCCTCATTTCATGGGTTATCGTTTTGCTCTTTTCATCTACGCGACCAAAAGCACCGGCGGTATAGCAGATTTTGACTGGTACAAGGTCGGAAGTTCATATACTGATGAAATCAGCCTTGAGAGCGGATACAGGCTCAGTGTCAATATTACAGGTAAAGGAACTGTCAGCCGTTCTCCTGATAAATCCGGCTATGAGGAAAATACTCCTGTTACTCTCACTGCTCAGGCTGAAGATGGATACGTGTTTAAAGGTTGGAGCGGAGATGGTATAAGCAGCAGTGAAAATCCGCTCACTATCACCATGAACAGTGATAAGACAGTGAATGCACTCTTTGCCCGTAGTACTGCTGACGGTAATCTGGTGCTGAACGGGGATTTCAGTTCCGGAACTGAAGAGTGGACACTGAATGTCTGGGACGGAGCTGCGACAGCAAGCGTAGTTAGCGGAGAATGCCGCATAAATATCACAGAAACCTCTGAGATCAACTATCAGATTCAGCTCGTTCAGCCTGGACTGTTCCTTGAACAAGGGAAATCATATCGGGTGTCATTTGACGCATTCGCGTCAGCAGACCGTGACCTGGAGGTAAATGTTGAGATGGCGGTTAATCCATGGACAAGCTACCTGGATGAGCTGAAACGTTTTTCTCTTACTACCACAAAACAGACATTCTCCTTTGTGTTTACCATGGAGGCTCCAACAGATGCCAATGGTCGGCTGGGTTTCAATTTCGGGACCTCTTCTCCGGCAGTAACTCTGGACAATATCTCGGTAAAGGAGTACGATCCCACAAACAGCACCGCAAAAATAAAGAGTTTCAACTCTTCTGTCGCGGATATTAAATGCAAAAACTCAGTGTTGCAGATCAGGTTACCCGCATATAAAAACAAGTCTGTAAGGATCGATCTTTACGACATGAAAGGAAACCTTGTCCGTTCAGTAACCCACATAATCGGTGGTGCCGGGGTCTGTGTCCAGAACCTTTCGAATCTGCCCGATGGTTCTTATATTCTCAATATCACAAGCGGAAACAGCATTATTAAGACATCCAGTGTCATTTTGACAAAATAACAGCATCAAATCCCCCTGTCAGGGGGATTTTAAGCACCACTATATGTTCTTCAAATCAGAGCCGGTATCGGAATCGGTATCGATTGTTCTCTGTCCATTTTTCTCTACAAAGTGATCCAACAAGACTTTTGTTTCTGAACAAAAGTCTTAATGACTCCTTTCGCGTTCAGCGAAGCAGTACTCGCAATCGCAAATTAAAAAAAACCGTCAGATAATCATAAGTTGACAAAGCAAATCCCATCGTACTGTCGTATTGTCGTTCTGTCATACAGTCGCATCCTCGTGTCGTCGTGTTGTCGTTCCGTCGCGCCCTCGTACACTCGTAATGTCGTGTTATCGTATTTCTTCAATGACTTACAAGCACCTTCGAAGAGTTAAAAACACTCTCCCTGTCACCGATTTTAACGATGTAAAAACCACTGGGAATTCCTGAAATATCACACCTGTAGATGCGGTTATTGGAACCGGTTTGTAAAACTTCTGATCGCACAACTTCACCCATCATATTATAAAACTTCAGAGTCACTGGTTTCCCTTCCGATGCCGCAAATTTTACAAATAATGTTGTGCCTTTCACGTTCAATTCCACACCGGATGAAAAGTTCAGGTTTCCTGATACATGTTTCCAGGGGTCATTTCCATCCTGAGATACGGAGGTTGCTTCCCTTCTGAATCTGTACCAGTTAAGACGATATGGCTCACCGTAACCTCTGAAAACCAGAAAAAAATCTTTTATACCGATACAGTTGGTAATATCGCACTGAAAAGTCTTCCATGTATTCCATCCGCCGGTACCGGTGATAGTACAGGTGCCGACAAGTGTTCCTGTCTGGCTTCCGGTACGAAGTTCAATAGTTCCGCCTGAGGAACCGCTTGCTGCACGGACTTCAAATCCTGATACGCCGATACCGAAATCGACACCCTTTACCTTGATATAATCACCATCTGAAATCGAGGTGACCATTATTCCGCCATCACTGCAGGGCTTTGTTTCGATACCCGATCCCCAGCAGATCGTTTCAGCCTGAATTGTATCATAAGAATCAAGATTACCGACCCCATTTATCACCCCTTCACTTGTTTCACTGATAAGAGGTATCGTACCGTCTTCATTGTAAACAAATTGCTCTATGCATACCGAACGTCTGTAACTACTTCCTCCCGGCAGACCGGCATTATGGAAAAAGAAATAGGAGTTCCCCTGGAAATCGACCACCCCCGGGTGAATAGTGTTGCTTACCCCACCGGGTTGAGTTTTCATTATCTGCCCTTTGTAAGTCCAGGGCCCTGTTGGACTTGAACTCATCGAATAATGAATGCTTTCCGGAAATCCCGATGCATAAACCAGGTAGTATTTACCATACCGCTTGTAAACCCATGGTGCTTCCTCGAAATCAGGACCAAAAGCCGCATTCTTCGCATCCAGACAACTTATCGTACCGCTTGTAGATACCATATTCTCATTGAGTTTTACCCAGTAAAGGACATTGTTTCCCCAGTAAAGATAAGCCTGCCCGTCATCATCGATAAATACAGCCGGATCGAGGCCGCGCCAACTGTGGGTAGCATTGCACCCGTTCATCTGACTGGCAGTAATCAGCGGATGTCCGATGTCGGTAAACGGCCCCAGAGGACTTTTGGATACTGCGACACCTATTGCAATTCCACCTGTGGCATTAGTTGACGTATAGAAATAAAAACTGCCGTTGCGGTAAGCGACTTGAGCTGCATTTGCCTCCCCTCCGGACCAGGATACTGACTTCATGTTGAGAACGATCCCATGATCTGTCCAGTTCACCATGTCCTTTGAGGAATAACACTTGTAATAGCGCATCAAATAGCTGTTATTGGGAGCAGCCGATGAATCATGGCCGACATACAGATATACAACACCATCATGTACCAGCGGAGCCGGATCGGCAGTATAACATGTCTGTACGACTGGGTTTTCCGCAAAACACGGCAGAATGCAGATGTATAATACCAGCAAGCAGAATATTAAGCGCATCACATTTTTCATATTTAGACCCTGCCTTTCCATATCCGGTGCCCTGGCTGCAAGACACCCACTATCATTATACTTTTCTTTTCCTGTCTACATTATCAGGACAAAAACCCTCTTATCCACAGATAAATCAAACGCCGTTATCCCCGTAAAGGAGATCCCGGCGTTTGGTCAAATCAAAAAGCTATAAAAACGACTCTGTTTACACATTTAACCGGGTCAGAATCAGAACCGGTTAAAGAAATCCCATGTCTCTTTTGGAATCCAGGAATTCCATTGGTTAGGGTCTTTGTGCACGTCAGTATGTCCATCGTTAAAGGTACAAATCCTTACCGGATATCCCTCACTGCATCCCTGGAATTCATAGCAATAATGGCCTGATGCACCTTGCTGTATCGTCGGGACATTGGTGGGATTGCTACATCCGTTATCCTGTGCATGAGTGATTACACAGTATTTCCCGCCCTGGCCATTCCGGTCCCAGGGACAGGTACCGTCAGACAAACCATGTGTCTGCAGATAGGCAATCTTTCCATGGGTATTTTGCGGGAGATAAATATTGTAGTTGGCCGGAGCATAGGTGGCTATCGCCCGGAAAACATTCTGATGATTCAAAGAGAGCGAGTAGGACTCCATGGCGCCAAAGCTGAACCCGCAGGCAAAGATTCTCGTAGTGTCAATACAGAGTTTTTCTTTGAAAATCTTGAGCATATCATCGAAGAAAGTGTGATCCTTGTTATCCCTTGTTCTCCATGGCATTCCATCAGTGTAACCCTGGGGTGCAACCCAGATGTAGTTTTTCTCTGTATCAAAGTCTTTCATACGGTAAAACTTATCATTGCTGACTGCCTGTGCACTGGCACCCATACAGTGTATTCCAAAAAGCAGCCTGTATGGCTTGTTTGGATTATAATTGTCAGGAATGCTTATAATGTATTCCCTTTCCAGACCGGCACTTGAAATCTTGTAGGTACCGCTCTTGAGATCACTGAGCGCTTTTCCACATCCGATACTGCCGTTTTCAGGCCCGGAAACATCCGATTCGAGTTTGATATTGACTTCCTGATCATACGATGTGATCGGTACTTTTTTCTCCTTATAGCCATCAGCTGCGACTTTAAGTGTATCATCAACAGCCGCTATCTTCTGCAAACCATTTACTTCTGCAGGTGTCCCGTATGATGATAGCTGATTGATAGTATAGCTGCCATTCTGCAGTGGAACATAACGGAATGTTGTGACATCACCACCGATTGCTGCCCGGATAATAAGTACCTTTGCCGCCATGGAATTTTCTGCAATATTGAACCTGTAGAACCCTGCCTTTACACTGGGCTTTGATTCCCGCTTAAGCAGCTTTCCCTTGACATCAAACATCTCGATATTAAGCGGCGATGCCTGAGGAAGGCTTAACACCAGATAACCCCTGTCCACAAAGACATTTTTAAACTGAGGCTGCAGTTCCCTGAAAACCGCCACATCGGCACGCTTGATCTCCCAGGAACCATCCTGCGAAGTAGTAGCATTTAAATTCTGACCGACAAGAGTAACAGTTGCCCCGGCCACAGGCGCGTTGCTGTTGTTGGTCACTTTACCGCGTAAATTGATGGTCTGACCATTCACCA
>DAOTAZ010000188.1:0-6894 GCA_035382965.1 Chitinispirillaceae bacterium
CTTAATGTTCCTTTCAGGTTGATTGTTGATCAATGCGGCTTATTAAATCGTCAAAAAGCTCTTTACCCTCAGACCAGTTACCTAGATTTGAATCGCTGTTAATGTGTCCAAGCATACCTGCGGATATGGTTTCTATTCCCAGCCGGGTTCCCAGATCCCTTACCCAGTGCGGATCCGCATAAGGATCGTTTTCGCTGTAGATCAGATATCCGGGGACACCTGCGGTTGTTATCGGTTCTGTCCTGAAACTTGACAGATCCTGACTGATGATGTTCTTGTTCAGATCCGGAGGTGCGACAAGAAATAACCCGCAGACTCTTTGTCTGATAAGAGACAGGCTTTTAATCGCAAGATGACAACCCAGACTGTGAGCGATCAGCAATACTTTTCTGTTTGTGTCATCCCTTTCGATATAATCGACAAGTCTGGAGACCCATTCACCATACCGGGGTTCATTCCAGCTATCCTGATCAACCCTCTCAAAACCGTATAGACGTTCCCATGATGTCTGCCAATGTGAAGCACAGGAACCGTAGAGTCCGGGGAGAGTTAGAATACGGTAGTTTGTGTTCATCCTGGTCTCCATGAATTTTGATTATTCCATACCAATAAACGGAGCATGTCCGGCAGCCGGATCAGATCTCCTTCCCGTGATTAAAAAAATCCACAAAAAAGCATGCAGCTTTCATCTCATCCCGGCCCTCGATAACGATGCGGATCTTTCCGCTTTCATTTTCAGCAACTTCCTTAAGGTGTTTATCGATGGAGATATCCAGAGGCCTTGAATTTCCCCGCTGAATCGTAATTTTGGATTGGAAACGGTTGCATTTTTTCAGGAACAGAATGCGGGAACGGAGGGCCTTTGTTTTTTCAGCCGATAGATGCAGATTTGCGGTAAACATTCTGATTTCCTTTGAAAAATGCGTGCCCGTTAAATCTTCACTAAGTTTATCAACATACAATATAATCAGAATTGAAATCGAAGTCAATAGTGATTTTTACTATTCCTATCATTTTAGTTGGGATTGAAGTATATTTGTATTATGTCCTCACTTCTTGGAGTATCTCAAAAATGCCAGTATGCTCTCCGTGCACTCTTTGAATTAGCGCTTCGGTATCCTTCGGAGAACGTTACCACCGTCGCCGAGATCGCGGAGAAACAGCAGATCCCGCTTCGATTCCTCGAACAGATCCTCTCCAAGCTCAGGGCCGGAGGTTATATCGAGTCACGAAGAGGCAATCAGGGAGGGTATGTAATGACTGTTTCACCTTCCAGCATTTCGGTAGGTGAAATCATTCGCTTTATCGAGGGGCCCAATGAATCGATCGATTGCCTGAAAAGAAACGGCCGGTGTCCCTTTACAGGTGGATGTGCGTTTAAGGATCTCTGGGAGAAAGCAAAATCCTCACTGACTGAAATCTTTGACGGGACCTCGTTTCAGGATCTTATTGGCAAACATAATAGAGAGGGATGTCTGTTTGATTATATGATTTAGGCCATGAGGATTTGTCGAAATGAACAGGTGAAATTATGATTCGGATTAACATTAGAATATGGCAGGGGCCGTATTCCTGGCCCCTGATTTTCCTGCAAGCCCGGTTCACCCGACCTTAACCTAGCTGTATTGATCCATTTTTTATTTACGATTACGAGCACAGAAACGAAATGGAAATCCGGTATACAATTATCGTTTCTTCTTCCACCAGTAAAGATTAAGAAGTCAGCTAATCCAGCCCGACTTGTAACTGTTTCCAGCTGGGCACTGCACTATGTCAACATAAAGGGGGGGGGTAGCGAAAGACCGCAGGATTCTGCGGGCTGAAGCCAGGTGGGAGACTTCCCCCTTCATTAATTCTTTAATCTGATGATTATTGTAATCTTCTTATTTGGAAAACTTCCTCACTCCCTCAAACGCGTTTTCCAAATCCCCGATCAGATCATCAACATCTTCAATTCCGACCGAAACCCTTATAAGATTGTCATCGATTCCTGATTTTTTCCGGATATCTGCGGGAATCGATGCATGTGTCATTATTGCAGGATGTTCTATCAGGCTCTCAACTCCGCCAAGACTCTCTGCGAGAGAAAAGAGGCGGCAGTGTTCAAGAAACACTCTGGATTCCTCAATTCCGCCTTTCAAAAAGAAAGTTATCATCCCGATGGGAAGAGCCATCTGTTTTTTAGCAAGATTGTAGTCCGGATGAGACTTCAGGCCGGGATAGATAACCCTTTCGACCAGGGGATGACTCTCCAGAAATTGTGAAATAGTAAGCGCGTTTCTCGAATGTGCCTCCATACGGATTGACAGAGTCTTCAACCCTCTCAAAACAAGAAAAGAGTCAAATGGCGACAATATCGCGCCCACTGCGTTATGGAGAAAAGCAAGCCGGTCCGCGATCTCATTCTGCTCTCTTACAACAACTACTCCGGCGACCACATCTGAATGACCATTGAGATATTTGGTCGCCGAGTGGACAACGATATCAAACCCAAGATCAAGAGGCTTCTGAATATAAGGAGTGGCAAAAGTATTGTCGCAAACACTGATAAGCCCGAATTCACGCGCAAAGGAAGCGATCTGCTCAAGATCGACTAATTTAAGTAAAGGATTTGTCGGTGTTTCAACCCAGATAAGCCGCGTGGTTTCGCGAATCGCTTTCCTTGCCGCATCCATATCTCTGAAATCAACATAAGTGGTTTCGATACCCGCGGAGTTTTTTCTCACCCGTTCAAAAAGCCGGAATGATCCGCCATAAAGATCGTTGATAGAGAGTATGTGCGATCCGTGCGGCAGTAATTCGAGAACCGTCGATGATGCTGCCAGCCCGGATGAGAACGCGAAACCCCGTGCACCATTCTCAAGATCAGCGATACACTGTTCCAGTGCCTTTCGTGTGGGATTGCCGGTTCTGGAATACTCATATCCTTTGTTAACACCGGGACTTGGCTGAACATAGGTTGATGTAGCGAAAATGGGGGTAATAACAGCTCCGGTGCCGGCTTCGGGTTCCTGTCCGCTGTGAATCGCCTTTGTAGAAAACCGGTAATTATTTGTCATTTATTGCCCTTTCATCTGTCTTCTGAGATAATTTAATAAATCTATACGGGTGATTAAACCGTAGAACCTGTTTTTATCCGCTACGATTACCACAAGCCCTTTTTGAAGAATCGAAATGGCAGTATCGATCGGCGAACGCGGCGGCACCATGACAAGATCGGAACTCATACAGGTTTCTACTTTTTCTGTAAACGCGTTTTGATCACTCGATGTCACCCGGAGAAGTATATCCGATTCATCTATGATCCCCACGATCCGGTCACCATCAAGAACCGGAAGCTGTGAGATGTCATACAGCTTCATCCGCGAATAGGCAGTGCCAATACTGTCATCCCGTGCAACTGAAACTACTGCCTGCTCATCGTATTTGGCAACGATCAGATCCCGTAAATCTCCCAGCTTTTCTGTGATAATAAGACCGTGATCAGCAAGCCATTGATCGTTGTAGAGTTTCGAGAGGTATTTATTACCGCTGTCGCAGACAAATGTAACGATTTTTTTAGGTCTCTTCGATTCCCGTGCATACCTGACCGCAGCAGCGATGAGCACACCTGACGATGACCCGGCCAGAATACCCTCCTTCATAAGCAGTGTGCGGCACATCTGAAAGCTCTCCTCGTCGCTGATTGAATACGATGCTTTGACAAGAGAAAAATCGGCCTGGGCAGGCACGAAATCTTCTCCTATTCCTTCGACAAGCCAGGAACCGGCACTGCCCAGTTTACCTGACTTGACAAAATCGCAAAGTATCGAGCCCCGGGGATCGGCGAGTACAAATTCAACCTGAGAGGAAACTTTTTTGAAAAACCGTGTCAGACCTCCGATCGTCCCTCCGGAGCCCACTCCGACAACCATGGCATCCACATCGTGGTTCATCTGCTGCCAGATCTCCGGCCCTGTTGACGTTTCGTGAGCAAGAGGATTGTCAGGATTATTGAACTGGTCAATATAGTATGAATTGGGTATCTCCTGTGAAAGTCGTTTCGCGTAATCCTGGTAGTACTCAGGATGCCCTTTTTCCACATCAGAACGGGTCATTACAACTTTCGCACCCATCGCCTTGAGATGTCTGATTTTTTCACGGCTCATCTTGTCCGGGATGACAAGCAGCAATTTGTACCCTTTTTGTGCCGCCACAAGAGCCAACCCCAGCCCGGTATTGCCGGCAGTAGCTTCTATCAGGGTATCACCAGGTTTGATCTGCCCTCTCTTTTCTGCCTGCTCGATCATCGACAGCGCGATTCTGTCTTTAATTGAGCCGCCAGGGTTCTGGTTCTCAAGCTTTAAAAAGAGACGGCTCTGCCCGATATCGAAGCATTTGACTTCGACAATGGGTGTGTTTCCGATCAGCTCCAGAACATCTTTATTGGCCATAAGAAAATTCCTTTCAGATCATTAACTGTCATATTATCAATGAAGTATAAATCAACTTTGAATTCAAGGTTCGTTAATCAACCAGCCATTCTTTACGAATCTTTTTCCACATCAGGTCTCTTACCGATTCGATCGATTCAATCTCTGTTTGCTGCAAATGTTTAAAGCGGCCCTGACGTTTCAGGTATGGTTGAACCGGGGCCAGTTTACCTGGATCGTGATTAAGACGAAACTGTCCGTTTTCAAATTCAGCAAGATACCAGAGCCCACACGCTACTGCATCACGGCTTATCTCAAGTGTATCCTCACTTTCATATCCCCATCCGGTCGGACATGGAGCAAAAACATGTATGTACGATGTCCCGCTGACATTTTTTGCCTTCTCGACTTTATACAGAAGGTCAGGAATAAACCCTGCGCTGGCTGTTGCCGCGTAGCCGATTCCATGTGCAGCAACTATTTCGAACATGTTCTTTTTCGATGTTTTGCAGCCGCTGGAAAACGATCCTGATGGCGTTGTAGTAGTAATTGCGCCCTGTGGTGTAAGACCGCTTTTCTGTATTCCAGTGTTCATGTAGGCTTCATTGTCATAGCAGATGTAAATGATCCTGTCATTCCTGTCAATTGCGCCTGATAAAGCCTGCAGTCCGATATCCGCGGTGCCGCCGTCTCCGGCAAATCCAACAACATGGCAGTCTTTTATTCCCCTGGAATCAAGTCCGGCTCTTATTCCGGAAAGCATCGAAGCGGTTCCTGCAAAGGTTGAGATCATCGCGTTAACAGCAAAACTCATTTGCGGAAAGATAAATCCAACCGCGGACATGCATCCTGCGGGAAGGACTGCGATTGTTCGTGGACCGAGCACTTTCAGCACCAGTCGGATTGTCAAACTCCCGCCGCAGCCTCCACAGGCTTTATGCCCGAAGAAGAGCTCATGGTCAGATAATGTTTTGACTGATGGTTTTGATGGCTTAACTGTTATGGTACTCATGAGGCAACTCCAGAATTAACAAATTGCAAAGCCTTAGCTGATGAGCCATTGCGGTGACATTCGAGATCCAGAAATGCGTTTCTGATGTCTTTACGGCTGATGTTTCTTCCTCCAAGACCAGCAATAAAGTTAAGAACAGGAATGTTCAGACCGGTTTTGCTCAGGGCAGACTTTACATTGGTAGCCACAGTCCCCTCGTATCCAAAAGAGATATCCTTTTCGAGAACTCCTATCGCGCGGTTCTCACGAGCCAGAGAAGCGATCTCTTCTTCAGGGAATGGACGCATATAGCGGATCCTGCATATTCCAGCCTTAACACCCTCCTGTCTCAGTTCATCGACAACAGATCTGACTGTCCCGCTGATACTTCCAAGTGTTACCAGTACACAATCCGCATCTTCTGCCCTGTAATTTGTGACAAGGCCCCCGTAGTATCGACCGAACAGGTTGCCATATAAAAGATCAACATCCCTTATAACCCCTTTGGCGTCAATCATGGCCTGATGCTGCCTGAATTTGAACTCCATGTTGTCGTCAGGAGTAGAACTGAAAGCAAGATTCTCAGGGTTATCAAGGTCCATCGCGTATTGGTTGACATAAGGAGGAAGAAACTCATCCACATCGTTCTGTTCAGGAACCCAGACAGGTTCATAGGTGTGAGTCACTGTAAACCCGTCAAGATTGACCATGACAGGTGTCAGAACCTTCTGATGTTCCGCGATTCTATAGGCCTGGATTATCAGATCGAGACTTTCCTGGGCATCTTCCGCGTAAACCTGAATCCATCCACTGTCAAGCAGTGATAATGAGTCGCGCTGGTCACCGTAGATACTCCACGGAAGGGCAAGAGACCGGTTCGCGTTCATCATGACAACGGGAAACCTTCCACCGCTCGCATAGTGAAGGCACTCTGCCATATAGAGCAGTCCCTGCGATGAGGTGGCGGTAAATGTCCGCGCCCCGATTGCACTTGCACCCATCATCGCCGACAGTGCTGAGTGCTCAGATTCCACATGAAGAAACTCCGCTTTGAACTTACCATTTGCGATCATTTCAGATAATCGCTCTATAACGGTGGTTTGCGGAGTTATCGGGTAGGCCGCTATTACATGAGGACGGGCAAGCTTTACTCCCCACGCAACCGCCTTATTACCCGATAAGAACATTTTATTCTGCATTCAAACTCATTCCTCCCGCACCATCGTGATCGCTTTTACCCTGCACTCTTTTGCACAGATTCCACACCCTTTGCAAAAGTCATAGTCGAAACTGACTTTTTTTCCCTTTCGTTCGATTGCTCCGTCAGGACATGCCGCAAAACAGAGGTGACATCCGACACATTTTCCGTTATTCAGCTCTGGCCGTACAACACGATAACTGCTGTTGGTTGATACCAGGTGTCCGGCCCTGAACGACGGGACAAATGGGTATTCATCGATTGATCGAGGCTTGTCAAATATCCGCAGAGTT
>DAOTAZ010000189.1:0-6881 GCA_035382965.1 Chitinispirillaceae bacterium
CGGGCAAGGGTATCAACCGCCTTGCCGCAGAGTGTGGCTGCACCGGGTTGAATCGAGTTTAATGAATTGATGATATTCCTGAGCTGGATATTGGTAGATCTTGGAGGAAGAAATGTCCCGATCTGCTCATCAAAAACCGCCAGACCGACAGCATCGCGCTGGTTAACCAGCAACATCGCCAATGATGCGGCAAGTGTGCGGGCATATTCAAATTTTGTCATGTTCCCGCTGGAACTGAAAGCCATCGAGGCACTCTTATCAACCAGAATGTGCGCAAAAAGATTCGTCTCATCTTCGAAGAGTTTTACAACTGTACGATCAGTCTTGGCAAACTTGCGCCAGTCGATTCTCCGGGTGGATTCACCTTCAAGGTAGGGCCGGTATTCGAGAAATTCAGCGGAAAATCCGTGATAAGGACTTTTGTGAAGCCCTGCGATAGTGCCCTCGACTATCATTTTGGCTCTGAGATTGAGATTTAGCGGTATCAGATATTTTGGGTTTACAAGTGCGGCTGTTTTCATCTATCAAAGCCGTTTTCTGCCCGATCAGGAATTGACCAGTTTTTTGGTTTTCCGTTTGATGATTTCTGCGATCTGTTTTTCTTTTTCAAAGTTGGCTACCGCCCGTGCAATATGTTCTTTCAGAGTCGCTATATCCTCTTTGTTGTACGTTGAAATAAATATAGCTTCCGGATGTTTGATTGAGAGTTGCTTTCTGACAAAGGGATCTTTTACCAGATCAATTTTATTGAACACTATCAACCGGGGAGTATTTTCCGCCCCAAGGTCTTTAAGTACCGATTGCACAGTCTGCAACTGCTGTTCTGACCATTCACTCGAAGCATCTAACATCAGTATCAGCAGTTGTGCCTCAGAGACCACACTCAGAGTGCTTTTAAAGGAAGCCACCAGGTGATGGGGCAGTTTGCGAAGAAAACCTACTGTATCCGAGATCACAACATTGTCTGCGCCCGGAATAAAGACGCGTCTTGTTGATGTGTCGAGTGTAGCAAAAAGCTTGTTTTCCACTAAAACATCGGCTCCGCAGAGAGCATTGAGCAGTGATGACTTGCCGACATTTGTGTACCCCACCAGTGTAACCCTGAACGATTCATCACGGCTCTTGCGCTGAGTCAGGCGGGCTTTTTCGATTTTCTTCAGTTTATCTTTGAGATCTGAGATTTTTTTCTGTACGAGACGACGGTCGATTTCAAGCTGCTTCTCACCGGGTCCACGCGTACCGATTCCGCCTACCTGCTGCGAGAAATGGGTCCAGGCATGAGTCAACCTTGGATAAAGTGTGCGCATCTGGGCAAGTTCGACCTGAATCCTCGATTCACTTGTACGGGCATGTTTTGCAAAGATATCAAGAATCAACTGGTTCCGATCGATCACTTTTCCCTGTACGATCTTCTCAATATTGCGGACCTGTGCAGGCGAAAGCTGTGCATCAATGATAAGCGTTTTAGCATCATTGGCCTTCATGACAGAGCGGATTTCTTCGATTTTCCCCCGTCCCATATAAGTGGAAGACTCGGGTTTTTCTCTCTTCTGAGTTATGATTGCAACAACAGATGCGCCCGCTGTTTCACATAAAAGCTGCATCTCATGCATGTCCTCCTCAAAGAGCGCCGGGTCGGTCCCGGGTGTCTGAAGACCTGCAAGGATTATTTTTTCTGCGATCTGTCTGGTTTCTATCATTTATGCAGTAATTTTTTTCCTGTTCAGATATTCCATTTTATGGAATTGTCAAATCATATTATTTAAACTGTAAATTTCCAATTTCGAGCCTTACTCCAGCACTTCTCTGAGATGGTGTAAGGGTGAGTACTTCTGCCCCGCTCTCAGTCACCAGAACAGTGTGCTCAAACTGGGCGGAAAGTGAACCGTCTTTTGTCCTCACTGTCCATCCGTCAACTTCATCCGTAGTCACCTTATATCCACCCAGGTTAACCATCGGCTCAACAGTAAAGGTCATTCCCGGCTCCAGGATTATCGGTTCGCAATCAGGATCGATATGATGATAAACGGTGAAATTCTCATGGAATTTTTTTCCTATTCCATGCCCGGTGTACTGCCTTACAACCGAACACCCCTCCGATTTTACAAAAGGTTCTATTGCTTCAGCTATCGATATCAGGGGAACTCCAGGTTTTACGGCATCGATACCCAGAATCATTGCTCTTGCAGTGACTTCGACCAGATGTCTGGCCTCGGGTGAGACTTTGCCGATCATAAAAGTTTCAGAGGAATCACCATAGAATCCGCCTACTATAGTGGTCAGGTCTATGTTAATGATATCACCATCTTTGATAATCTCTTTTTCTGAAGGAATCCCATGGCATACTACGTTATTTATTGACGTACAAAGTGACTTCGGGAATCCATGATATCCAAGACACGCGGGTACATGACCGGCATCTACAGTATGTTTATGCACAAGTTTGTTCAGATATTCGGTGCTGACACCGGCCTTTACAAAGGGGCGAATATAATCCATAAGACTGCCATTGAATTTTCCTGCAGCCCGCATCCCCTCGATCTCTGCAGGAGTCTTGATAAGCCCTTTTTTGCGGTGCTGCCCCTGCCGCTTTTCCCGACTTGCAGCCTCTGCCTTCTGGTCCTCAAACAGGTGGCATTTTTTATACTTACGCCCACTTCCACACCAGCACAAATCATTTCTTTCAATCATTGGAGTTCTCTGATTCCTGAATCAAATTGTGACATGAATAAAGAAAGGAAAAATAAATTCATTCCCGATATATCCAAAACCGGTAAAGTCATCTGCAATTAGTTTACGTAAAAAGGTGGCGATTATTGGAGATTAAGCGATAAAGAGCATCATCGGCCAAGCGTTAATCAAACCTTGGCACCGGGTAATCACTGTACCTGGTCAGCTTTACAAGATCATCATGAATAAGTCCGTTACTGCAGATAGCACCTGTGCCTGAAAGCCCGCTGCTGTTGCCTTCCCTGTCGCAGTATCTCCCTCCCGCCTCCTTCACAATAAGTGATCCTGCTGCAAAATCCCATGGTGAGAGCATGTACTCAAAATACCCGTCATACCTTCCGCAGGCAGTCCAGCACAAGTCAAGCGCAGCGCTCCCCATCCTCCGCATACCCTGAATATCAGCTTTGAACAGTCTGTACAGTGATCCCAGTGTTTTCTCCATCATCTCCCCCCGGTCATAGTAGAATCCGGTAGCGATTATCGAATCGCGTAAAGAGCTACGAGTTGATACAGAGACGGGTTTGCCATTTAGAAATGCCCCCCTGCCCTTTTCTGCTGAAAACAGTTCATCTCTGGAGGGATCGTAAACGGCACCGGCGAGAACTTCTCCTTTTTCGGCATAAGCTATTGAAACGGAATATTGAGGAATAGTATGTGCGAAATTGTTCGTGCCATCGAGCGGATCGATAATCCAGAGTTTTTCTGTATCTGTGCTTTGCCTGGAATGGGTCTCCTCGCTGAGTACCTCGATATCGGGATAAGCAGCTTTAAGACGGCGCAGGATTATCTCCTCGGCACTCATATCGGCCTGGGTAACAAGGTTATAGCTTGTACCTTTTTTTCTGGAGGATGTTTTTCCCACGAGAGAAAAAATCAGCTTTCCGGCTTCTTTTGCTGTCTCGATTATTAGTCTGGTTATGTTTTGCATTGAACCAAAATAATTCCGGCGAAACGCGTCGGTGGCATCAGTGGCGTCGGCATTAATGCCAACGCCACGAAAGAAAAACCCCGGTAAACCGGGCTGTGAAAAATCGTGATTGGGATTTTGTTTTCATAAAAGCCCGTTTCAACGGGCTTCCCTTGGCTAGCGGTGCCATTTATGACGCCGCATCTATGACGCCGCATTTATACCACTGCGGCTATACCGCCTCTAACCGCCGCTATGCCGCCGATTTCTTTTGTCTTTTCCATTTTTCTCTCCCCTATGGTATATTTCATATTCACAACAGATTTTTGCCCCACCGGGTATTTATAGATTATGATAAAATGGCAGAACCCCGGCAGAAGGATAATTCTGGCATCCGGCTCACCTCGACGGCAACAGATACTCTTACAGATGGGTTTCTCATTTGAGACGATACCACCGCCCCCAATCGAGGAGCGGCAATACATTGAACCAACAGATCTGGAAGGTTCCGTTCAGAGGCTTGCCTCTCTGAAAGCCGGCATGGTCTCAGGTAAATATCCGGAGTCCCTTGTTCTTGGAGCAGACACAATTGTAGTGAAAGACCGGGAGGTTCTTGGGAAACCCCGCGACCGTCAGGATGCTTTCAGGATGTTAAAAGGTCTCTCCGGAAGATCTCACGAAGTGATCACCGGTATTGCCCTTCGATGTGAGGAGACCGGCTTTTTCGAAAGCGGTTTTTCTTCCACAAAGGTATTTTTCAGGGAAATAGGTGATGAGGAGATCGATGCATATTTAAGCAATGATGAATACAGGGACAAAGCTGGTGCTTACGCTATTCAGGGAAAAGCACTTATATTTGTTGATAGGATTGAGGGCTGCTATTACAACGTAGTTGGCCTTCCGGTAAGTAACACAATATCTCTATTCAAGGAATTCAACGTGCGAAAGGAATCCGCAGATGTCAGAGAATAATCAGAAGGATCTCACCAACCCGCCGGAGAACTCAGGTGAAAGGGCAGGAGATATCCTCAGGAAAGAACGGATCAACCGTCGTATCACAATCGAGACGATCGCCAAAGATCTCAAGCTGAATGTTAATTACATCAAATCTCTGGAAGCGAGTGAGTATGAGTCACTTCCCGCGGATCCCTACGTGCGGGTTTATCTGAGATCATTAGCCAAGTACCTCTCATTGGATCCTGATGAGATTCTCAAGAAATTCTACATGGAACGCGGTATGAGCATTGACCAGTACGGCTGCGATCCATCGAACAAAATTCAGGTTTCGATGAGAGAGAAAGAGGAAAACAGAAGCCCGATGCTTATTATCGCGGTGATCCTGATTGTGCTCCTTGGTGCTTTCAGCTTCTTTGCGAATAAGAAGGGATGGATTTCATCTCCGGATTCTTCCTTTTCCACAGATTCTGCAACCACCACTGCATCAGGAACAGTGGTAAACGATTCAATTCTTGATGACAGTCTTTTTTCCGGTGCCCCCGTACAGCCATCAGACAGTCAGGTAGCAGTGGACACATCTGCGGTAGCAGCAGTTGACACTGGAATGATGCGTCTGACGATCACAGTTACAGGTGATTCAGTGTGGGTTCAGGTCTTCTCGGATGGAAAATCATGGAAAAATATTATCTATAATGGCGACATAAGGGAGTTTTATGCCCGCGACAGTCTCAATGTCCAGGTCGCCAACAACACCAAAGTAAAGTACGTTTTCAACGGCAATGAACTGCAGGTCAAAGGGAAAAACATGGTGATTTTCAAACTGAATAAATTGGGTAAACCAATACCCTGGTCTACCACCAGATGGAACACCACTTTTAAAGACCGTCTCTGACCATGTGGATAGACTCCCACGCTCATCTCTACGATTTTGATGAGAGAGAGGTTGAAGAACTGCTTGCGGAGGCCCGGAGGGAGTCTGTTTCCTGCGTTCTTTCCACGGCCACCAGTTTACAGACTGCCCAAAAGGTGATCTCCCAGTGCTCCTCATTCAAGGAAATTTACGGAGCAGTGGGAATCTCCCCTTTTGATGTGGAATCGCTTGATGAGAACTGGGAAACAGAGCTCTGTGCATTGCTGGACAATCCGGGAATCATAGCAGTCGGTGAAATCGGTATTGACAACACCAACCCCTCTTATCCTCCACTTCAAAAACAGATCCCGGTTTTCAAAAAGCAGCTTACCATTGCGCGTGAAATTGACAAACCTGCGGTTATTCACTCACGCGGTGCTGAAATCGAGGCTTTGGAGATCTGCATGGAACTGGGAATCAAAAAAGTCCTGTTCCATTGCTTTACAGGAAGCCGCGATTCACTGCTGAAGATTATCGAAGCCGGATACTGCATTTCATTTTCGGGTATCGTAACATTTAAAAACTCGCCTCTTACAGACCTTGTTCCGCTTGTCCCTGGTGATCGTCTGTTTATCGAGACGGATACCCCCTACCTCGCACCTGTTCCATTCAGGGGAAAAAGAAACAGACCCGGCCTGGTGCGTTATACCGGTGAAAAAATAGCGGAAATCAGGGGAGTGACAAGTAAAAAATTGATGGAGATTCTGGAGGAGAATTTCGGGAGATTCTTTGGGGTGAGTGTGTAAAGGGTGTTGTTGCCTCATTTTTATTATTCAGGTTTGGCGTCTCCTGTATCGATCGTGTTTCATTCAAAATCTGATTCTATAAACCTGATGCACTTTACCCTTAAATATCGTTTCCTTTTCCAATGTCAACCCATTCTTCTCTGCCACCCGTATGGATTGCCTATTTTCCTTTAGAATGAGACTAATAACTGAGGATAATCCCAATTTGTTTTTTGCATAGCCTATGCAGCCTGCTGCAGCTTCAGTCCCGTACCCTTTACCCCAGAACTCATCATTGATTCTGTACCCAACTTCGATTTCCTCTTTTCCATCGATGGTTTGCTTAAACAATCCGCATATTCCCAGGAATCTCATATCGGTTTTCCTTATCACTGCCCAAAAGGATAAACCATCCTCACTCTGTCTTTTCTGAACTTCATTAAAGAACTCTTGAGCCTCTTTCCTGTTCAGTGTTTTTGGGAAAAATTTGTGGACTTTAGCATTTGCTAACAATTCTGCTAATTCCTCGAATCTGTTTTACTCAATTGTTTCAAGAATTAATCGTTCTGTTTCGAGTATTTTCATCTGGTTTACTCCTTATTCTCTGCGCCATATTAGCCTTATAAGCATTTCCTGACGTCATCTCTATAGT
>DAOTAZ010000190.1:0-6877 GCA_035382965.1 Chitinispirillaceae bacterium
CGCTAACTCACTGTTTCACCTCCGGGGTGAAAAAGCGATCTCCGAAAATGGAACAAACTATCTTTTTCCCCCTTCCATGACAAACATCCAAAACCCAAACATCTGCTTCCACAAACATGAAACCATAAGACAACACCGTTTCCCAAAAAGTACACTCTCAGCTCATCATCATAAATGTGACAGTAGCAACTCCCAAGTTCAACCACATTCAAATACCCCCTGATTATCACCTGAAATTATGACATAACCATCAAAAGCAGGAAACTATACCGGTTACTTCAGAACTCAAAAAGAATACATAAGACTGACACATGCTGGTTGCATCAAAGAGCCAATAATTTCCCAGCCATTCATATCAACATCGTTAACTCCTACACAATGTAATTTTAATTGGAACCACCAGCACAAAGGAGAACCAATGCCAAAACTTGCTAAAGGAGATACTGCTCCGGATTTTGAACTAAAAGACCAGATGGGTAAAACTGTAAAGCTCAGCGAATATCGTGGACGTAAAGTATTGCTTTATTTTATCCAAAGGCGGCAACCCCCGGATGCACGGTGCAATCCTGCTCTGTGAGGGATGCACGTGATGATATGGCGGAGCGTGGTGTGGCTGTTATCGGTATCAGCCCCGACCAGCCTGAAAAACAAGCCTCGTTTGATAATAAGCATAGCCTGCGTTTTCCGCTGCTTTCAGATCCGGATCATAAGGTGGCTGAAGCGTTCGGGGTATGGGAAGAAAAAAACATGGCAGGTAGGAAGTACATGGGAATTATCCGCTCCAGTTTTCTCATCGATGAAAACGGGAAAATATTGGAAGCATGGTACAAGGTTTCTCCAAAGGATACTGTGCCGAAAGCGATGAAAGCGCTGGAAAAAACAGCATAAATTTGTATCACTAATACACTGAGGTAACATAGCGATTTGAAGTATAAATATCATTTCAAATCCGACATTTAAAACTGGATACCTGTTTCCACAGGCATGACCTCTTTGGGTAAAATCGTTTTAGTAAAAAGCAATACTCTTTCCACATCGGCGCCGTTTCTCGAAAGCAGAAATCCAGCCTTAAAAAAAAGCACAGTCAGCATGACTGTGCTTTAAAAACTAAGCTATAAAAGCAAGTTTTACTTTCCAACTATCAGAGGCACACTGAAATTGCCGTCAAGATAGATCACTGTTCCCTTCTCCCCTTCCTTGCCCTCTTTTTCTGATGCTTTTGATTGTACAGGAGAATATCTGCCTGGTTGAGCAGCGACTCAATATTTTCGCTGCCCCGGGCAGAGAAGGAGACTGCACCAATGCTGAAAGAGAGCTTGTAAGGCTTTCCGGAGGTGTTGTTGTACTCTTCAATGTAAAGGCTTATACGCTTCTGAAAGCTTGCAACCATATTCATCGATGTATTTATTGCGAAAACCGTGAACTCATCACCGCCTATTCTGGCCAGAATATCTGAATCTCTGAAGGTTTTTTTGAGAATCTTTGCGACTGCCTTGATAGCCTCATCACCCTCCTTATGTCCGAAGCTGTCATTGATCTTCTTTAACCCGTCAAGATCAGCAAAGAACAGAAGTCCGTTCTTACCAATTTTACGGGCGATATCGAGATCATGACGCGAGCGGTTCAGGAATCCCCTTCGGTTAAGAAGCCCTGTCAACTCATCGGTCTGAGAGATATCGTTAAGTTTCTTATTGTACTCCTCCTGCTCCAGAAGCGCGTTACGTAATTTCTCCTCTACCTCCTGGCGTGTCTTTACCAGGTATGTAAGCTTCAGGGCACAACTGATCTCTACAGCCAGAGACTCAAAAAGGTAAACATCAAGAAGGCTCATCTCAGAGATAATGAACCCCAGTTGTTCATTCATGTAAAACAGTGGAGAAACAACCAGGGTACTCTGCTTTCCACTGAAGAGCTTTCTGTTCAGGATACTTTTTGTGTTTACTAATTTTGTATCCGCTGTTTCCAGAGTATTAGAATGCTCACTGTAACTCATCGCCAGTCTTATTTTATTCGGAAATTTCCATGGATCGGTTATACCATGGGTAACCGCGTTTTCAAAAAGGTATATATAACAGCTCTTTATGCCCATCGCTTTCATGTGAGGAACGATGGCGTGCAGGGTGCTTTCTCTGTTGTATACATCCGAAATCAGCAGATTGAGGATTATGCGAAGTCCCCTGATATCGTTGTGATGCAATGTCCAGCGGCACGAATTGATCTTCAGCGAAGCCTCCATCAGTATTATTCTTGCCTGATGAAAGAAGTCCTCCATCCTGAGAATTCTGCCTTTACCGGGAGTGCTTTTGACCAGGTTGTACCGGAGATCGGTTAATAAATTCTGAAAAACCAGAATATCCTTTTCATCGATTGATTCAAAATTCAGTATCTCCGAGAACCGCTGAATGAACCTGTGGTAGTTTTCAATCCCTTTGCCTTTGGATTTTAAAGACTTCTCCAGTTCAGAGAGCATCTTTTCCACCGCATTTCTGACAAGCGGCTTCTGCACACAAAAGGCATAATCCAGCGGCAGAGTCCCGTTCTTATTTTCTTCTTTATTGCTTTTCCTCTTTTCATGCGCATAAATCGAATTGACAGTCTGAGAAACACATCCGCATGATTCCCTTACCACGAGTTCCGTAGCAAGCATGTAATTGGCCGTTGGTTTACCGTTGATCAAATCCAGCGCTGCATGAAGAGCCTTCTTTGCCTGTTCGTAAATAGGCTGGGAGACTGTTGTCAATGATGGAATGCTGAATCTCGCGCTCTCTACATTGTCAAATCCGACAACCGCCACATCGTTTGGAACCCTGTAACCCCTCTCTTTGAGAACCCTCATGGCACTCAAAGCCATTTCGTCATTGGCCGCGACTATCGCCTCAAAGGAGATCTTGCGTTCATCGATAAACTGATTGATGGCATGTACAGAGGAGTAATGCGTAAAATCACCGAAATAGACCATACGGGGATCAAAAGGGATTTTACACTCCTCCAGCACATCCTTGTAAACCTGATATCTCTCCTCTGCTTCGTTATTGTTCCGGGGCCCTCCGATAAAGGCGATTTTCCTGAACTTATGGTCATTTGTTAAATGTAAAATAGCCTCTTTCAAGCCGACTCTGTTATTTATCAGTACACTCGAGACACCGTCCAGAGGAATCGAGATGCTCACAAGCGGGATCTTATGATATCTCTTGTAGAAAGTCTCGAACTCCTCATGGGAAAGAAAGTTTATCATGGTTCCGGTCGCCAGAATAAGAGCATCGATCGACCTTGGATCGGGCAGTTCATAGATGGCGTTGAACTGGTACTGGAATTCGTAGGGAGCCTTGGGAGATTTGCCGGGAAAAATAATCAGGTTGACATCCTTTTTACGGGCTGCATCGATAACACCTCTGCAGAGGTTATAAGTATAAGCGTTTTCCAGTTCAGAGATGAAGAGTCCGACTGTAGGCCGATTACCGACTTTTTTTACCATGACAAAATCCTTATCTGAGAAAATCAACTACATACCCGATTATCAGTAATATCCGGTTAAAACGCATCTGAATTACAAACCTGATTTCAATTCCGGTTCCACCCCTGATATCGAGATTTCAGAGAGTTTATATTAAAGATATTAATCAGATACTACTGATATTGTATATATATTACGGATCTTTTGACAAGCATTGATGTTCTAAACTCATCTTCACTGATCATCCCTTTATTTTCATCACCTAAAAGGTGGCTTGACTTTTGCTCTTGAATAATACGGAGGCTGCCCTGGCGACAGGTGCTGATGCGGAACATCTTCTGGCAGTGAAAGCAATGGAAAAAGCGTTAAGAGGTACGAGACAGGCAGATATCAGCAGTTCAGCTGTCGGGTTGAGCCAGATTCTTCTTGGAATCTTCACCATTCTGGTTGCAACCATCGCTACCCGTTTTGCAGTGATCCTTATTGGAGCCATTCTGGCTGTCAGAGGTGGTTTGGATATTTACCAGGCAAGTCGAAGCAAAAACCATGGGGCCAAAGGAAGGCTCGCCATAGGAGTTGTCAGTATCATCTCAGGAGTGCTGCTTCTGGCATGGCCCCAGATGGGAGCATCGGTTTTCTCTCTTTTTCTGGCAGTACTTTTTATAGCCGGCGGATTCCAGAAAATCATCTCACCCTTCAGCCACAAACAAGCCTCAGACAAATTCACCGTTCTTACAGGCACTGTCTCGCTTCTTCTGGGCATTCTCCTTCTGGCAATCTGGCCTGTTGAGAGTTTTACTCTCCTTGCCGTTCTGGTTGGAATTGAAATAATGCTCAATGGAATGACATTAACTGTAATCAAAGGACAAATGAGACTTAACAGACAATAAAGATAAGTATCTCAGAACTGCCGCCGTTTTTTTTATCTGCTCTTCACCCCGATCTTATGCTCAGTAACAGCCCTTATTTTCAGTCCAGGATCTGTTACACTTACAATACAAAGGTATATACCGATTCCGACCACTCTTCCTTTGCTGTTCCTTCCATTCCACTTTATATCCAGAAAAGATTCTGAAGGATTGTTTTCTTTACTTATGCTGATAACCCTGTTTCCGATCTGATCATATATCTTTACATCGGCCCTGAAACGCACTGAACCTCTTGTCCTTACTTTTGGATCGATCCTTATCGTGATCATGTCAATATGAGGATTGAAAGGATTCGGCCCTATAGAGACTGTATAATCGGGCAGAGTCTCCTTTACTCTTAAAAGCACTCTGCGGTTCATGGTATTATCCTGACGGTTTGATAAGGTATCCGCGATTCCACTGCCGGTGTCAATCCAGACGGAGTCATTCTCAGCAGGATAAACAGTATTCTGATCATCAGGTCTTACAGTGAAAACCCATCTGTTTTCATTATGCCTGACTGTCTCCAGCGTGATTGTGAAAGGCAGCGATGTACTGCTCCGGAAAAGAAAAGGATTCATACTGCGAATATTTTCAACCTGTTCAGAAAACTCGACAATCAGAGTATCCGGGACCGGATCGGTCTCATACAAACCCGGTATATATAGTGCTGAAGTCAGCACCGGAGCAGCACTGTCCGCAACGACAGAGGATTTATTGACTCCAGGGAAATCGATGTACTCCAGGTTGACATACATTAACCCCGATGTCCTTTCCGATATATCACCAGTAAATGCATTTGAGAGATCCACTCTCACGACCGTTTCGCTTTCACCCCTGGTAAGGCGTTCAGAAGTGATATTTTCAGCCCTGATTCCATCAGACCAGGCAAATGTGGCAACAATGCCGGTCAGATCTATAACCCTGTCAAGCTCAATTACCGCTTCATCAACAGTCCCGTCTGCATTTACATCACGGTAGAAGGCGTGCAGGATTTCCGCCGGAGTTCTTTTAAGCTGAAGAGGCACCGGACGGTTAAGCGGGTGTCCATGGTTGAGATAATTATCTGTAAATGGTCCGCCGGGATTTATGCGCACACTGTCGCCAATTGCAGGCGGAGTACCGGAACTGCCTGCCACTACTATCAGAGTATCGAGACGGACTTGAAAGGAAAGAACATTCAGAGTATCTATAGCGTTTCCCTTGACAAGAATCAGGGAGTTTCCGATAATCGACTCTCTCTCCACAGTCTCGGTAAAAGTAAGCATCAGAGTATCAGGGCCGGGACTGGTTCTCTCGATCAACACAGCGCTTTTTATAAGCGGTCCTACACTGTCGGAAATCCGCAGAGGCACTATCTCCAGTGGATCGGCAAACGATGTATCATAGCTGTAGCAAAAGCCAAGCTGATCGCTTCCCGCAAATGTGGTTACTTCCTTCTCGAAGGGGTCGCTGAGTTTTACAGTTAAATGTGTTTTATCTAAGCTGTCAAGTATTATACCGCCATCTCTATAAACCATTTTGTGATCCAGAATCGAAGGCCAGGAAAGAAGGATGGAGTCCGGGAGAGAGGTAAATTCATTCTGAAAGTAAAGCTCGGCTCTGTTTACCTGCCCCCATCCGTTATCAGCATAATAGGCACCCTTTACAAGAGGATTTGTGATCCGTGGCGGTTTCACTACTTCCGGAATCGTAAACATCACAGAGCCGCCCTGAGATCTGTCAAAGGATGAATAGAAGGTGATTGTATAATTTCCCGGAGAAAGCCCCTGAAACGCGGACTCATCGATTACAAAGCTTGTATAGTCAGCCGAGATGGTTATCCCTCCGTAAGAGACCCCTGAAAGAAGGTGTACCGGTTCTGTAAAGGGCGGTCCTCCCAGGTAAAATTCGACCACAGCCTTTTGTGTATCAGTCGGTTCATCACTGAAATCACAGGAGAGGTTGCTGGTTGTCACTTTCTCGTACATATCATACTGGGTAATTCCCTGTGCGAGATGGTTTGCAGCATAGAAAAATCTGCTGCTTGTTCTGAGATTGATTGAGGTTACAACCCGGAAATTGGATCCGCAGCAGTAACGCTCCACAAAAAAGAGTTTAAAATTGTAGGTCTTCCCCTCTATCAGGCCCAGCGTATCCAGATTTACAGCCCCCTCAATCGCGTCGTGCACTCCACCGATGTCCACCACCAGTTGGCTATCAATAAAAACCCATACATCATCATCACCCCTGAAGTAGAACGTCTGTCCCTTTACATACTCAAACTCGCAGCTCAGTTCCATCGTAAAGTGATAATTGTGTCCACTCTGCGACCCGTGATTGGGATTGCGAATAGTCCTGGCGACATCGAGATACTCAAAATCATCAATAGGAAAAAAGGCATCAGTATCGTATTCGTATAGTCCATCAGAGTTCTTATGAAGCACCAGGTTACGACAAATCTCATTTGTATACCCGTTTCCAAAATCCTCCGGGATGAACCAGTCAAACTGTTTCATGAATTTGGATGAATCAG